>JAKCAB010000090.1 GCA_021839785.1 bacterium
CGTCTGCTTCCGGACTCATCGAGTTCCTTTCGTGTTTGGGTTTTCGTTTGCTCGGTGAGGAACCGTTCACAGCCCCATTATGGTGGTGGTGTCAAGTTGCGCCCAACAGCATCTGCGAACTTGCATTGCCGGTGCGCGATTCAGTATCCTGTCCGACGATATGAGCGGCGACGGCTCATCTCCATTCCACAGCCCGAATACTCCCGCGTTTGTTCCCGGATACGAGTTGCTGCGGCGGATTGGCGACGGGCGCAATAGCGAGGTGTGGCTGGCCCGGCATAGCACCTTGGGCGCGCTGCACGCGGTGAAGATCGTATGGCAGGGCCCCGTCACCGAGCGGAGCGTTTTCGAGAAGGAAATCGAAGGAGTCCGCCGCTTCGAGCCGGTCTCGCGCGAGCATGAAGGCCTGGTCGATCTGTTACAGGTGGGACGCACGGAGAACGGACAAGGCTTCTACTATGCGATGGAGTTGGCGGATTGCGCTCCCGCCGATGACGCGGGAAAATCTGCCGAGAGCATGGCGAACGAGCGCATGACGGGGAGCGCGGACGCGGGGCGGGAAGACGCCGCTTACACACCGCGCACGTTAGCCAGCGAGCTCCAGCGCCGGGGTCGCTTGAGCGCCCAAGAATCGTTGGACGTCGCGACATGCCTGGCCCGCACCCTCGTCTTTCTCCAATCGCGCAAGCCGGCGCTGGTCCACCGGGACATCAAACCCGAAAACGTGGTTTACGTCAGCGGTCAGCCGAAGCTGGCCGATCCCGGACTGGTCACCTTGAGCGGCGATCATGTCACATGGTGCGGCACCACCGGTTACATCCCGCCGGAGGGGCCAAAGAGTCCGGCCGCCGACGTCTATGCCCTCGGCAAAACCCTCTACACGGTTTCGACCGGCCTGCCGCCCACGCGCTTCCCCGAATGGCCAGAAGACCAGGCGAGCCGACCCGATCATCCGCTCTGGCTAAGGCTCAACCAAGTCCTGTGCCGTGCGTGCGAAAACGATCCACGCGCGCGGTACACCAGCGCCGCCGAAATGCTCGCCGATTTGGTGCGAGTCCGTTCCGGTCGGCCCCCAAAACTGGGGAAGCGGAAATGGGGGGGGGGCGCCGGGCTGGCGTTCGTGGGCAGCGTCGTCTTGGCGTGGGCCAGCGGACTCCTTTCCGAAGGGGTGGGGAAACGGGAAGGCGACGGAGGCGGGCTGGCCCGGCTGGACTCGGCCTGGCGGGCCGCTAGGCCACGTGAACTGATCTTTGAAGATGTTTTCACGGGGTACAGGCTAAATGTGGATGCCTGGTTTTGGAATTTTGAGGTTCGCCGCGCCGAGCCGTCGTTGGGGAAGAGCAGTCCGCAGGTATCGGTGGATAACGGGTCATTGCTGATTGCGAACTGGGTTCAGCACGAGCGGGGCATGAACATTCAGCAGGATGTCTGGCTCGGCTCCCGACTCGATTTGAAATCTCTGGGCGACACGCTGGTCGAGATCGATCTTTCCGGCTCGGTGAAACAGGGAGGCATCCGGATTGATGTGATCGAGGACAGAGCGGTTGATAAAATTGGCCGGTTGAAGCGAGTGACTTTGTTTCTTCTCAGCGCCGGCAAGGTACAGACCAACGAACTGAACCGGCTGAGTCTCGCTGTGGAGTTGTCACCGCGCACCGGCCTCGGCGTTGCTCGGTGGCACGAGGGCAACAGGGCACGTTTCCGGCTGTTCGATCTGGCACCGCTCAAAAGTTGGCGGCTGTTCTTCGCTACTTCCGCGCATTCCGCAGCACAAATGGGTGCAGGTTTGACGCAACTGAAGCTGCATCGCGTCCGCATCTCACGCGCTGCGCCGGCCGACCAGATTATTGGCTGGGTCAGCAACGAGGTAGCGGTGCTTCCGGTAGCCGGCATCGAGGTGGTCAACCGGACGACCGGCCAGCGCGCGCGCGCGAATGCGCTGGGTGAATATGCGCTGCCCGCCAAGCTGGGCGAGAACGAGCCGGCGGTGCCCGGAGAAGCCTACGAACTCGTTCGCGGGCCGGAGCGGGTGCGCCTGGCAGAATCCGGCTGGGTACGCCGGGACCTGGCGGTGCGCAAACGAAGGCTCCAGCGCGGGGATGTTGCCGAGGCGGTGTTCATCAGCGACATACCGCTGGTTCGTCTGGCCATAAATGACACCCTCTTGTACTCGCTGGATACCGATGGCGAAGTAGTGCGCTTCGATAGGCACGCCCGGATCCTTGACAGATTAGGATCCATTCCGGCGGTGGCAGGACTCTGTTGGGCCAACGGCAGCTTGTTTGCGATCGGCACTTTCAAACACGCGTGGCTATACGAGTTCGATCCGTCCGCGGAACCGGTCCTGCGGCCGTTGTTTTCAGTGGGCAACCGCACTCTGTGGCCGACCGGTTTGGCTTTCGACGGAACCAACTTCTGGTTCGCGGAGTCCGACCGGGAGCACACCAATCGGTTTGGCGTTTACGCCGTGCGGGCAAGCGATGGCACCGGACAGGAGCATCTGCCTAGCAGCGATGGCGGGTTGGAGGATGTGGCTTGGGGGGAAAGACATCTCTGGGTTTCCAGCAGCTCTGGGTGGCTTTACGAAGTAGATGTCGCCAAGGCCCGGCAAGGCAATACGCTCGAGGCGGGCATCGTGGCCCGCTATCCCGGGGTGTTTGGTGGCATCGAGTTTTGGAACGGACAACTCTGGTCGTTTCAGGGTGGCTGGCTGAGGCGGACTTACCTGACGGGTGGATCTCCCGCAGCAAAGCCTGGCGGATGAACGAGAGACTCTATCGCCATCTGCACGCCAGTTAGTCAAACCGGAAGCGTCAGGGTTGTGATTGGCGGCTAAAACGCGATCGGTCTGGAGCAGGAAATTCGACCCCACGAGCCGGCCGTTCATCCGCGCGGCCACGCCGAAACTGCCGGGGAGGCTCATGACCAACTCGAGCACGCGGGCCGCCGTCTCCGGGTCGGGAAAAGGTCGCTCGAAGCCGTGGCCTTCGGACACCGTGCGAAAGGCCTCGAAACAGACGCGCCCCAGTTCCGGCGCATCGTGCGCGCTGGGTCTCGATAACTCGATGTCTTTCATGGCAATCGCCGGTTCGGAAAAAGAAAAGTGGCGGCAAGGTAGCTTGACTGCCGCCACTGGCAAACCGCGGCCTCAACCTGGTTCAAACGACGCCGAACAGCCGGCTGAAGTTGGCTTCGACGCGCGCGGCCAGCGCGGCCAGCGGCTCGCCGAAAAGTTCCGCCGCGAAGGCATAGACGGCCCGCAAGTTCGCCGGGTGGTTGAGCGGCTTGCCCGTGGCCGGGTCTTCGAGCGCGTAGATTCGCGGCGCCGTTTCGTCGGCTGACGTGCCGGGCCGAGCTGGCGGGCTGGCGGGCAGGAGCTGATCGGGCGCGTCGGTCTCGATCAGGAGGCGGTCGGGCGGCACCGCCTTGAAGGCGTCGCGCTGGCGCTGTTTGCGGACGTGGGCGAAATAGCCGGGAAGCGAGAAATACGCGCCGAGCTTGGCCAGCGGCGCGACCATTTCCACTGGCCCGCCGTACGAGTGCAGCAAAAAGCCGCGAGCCGGTCGCGGTTCGCTGCGCAGCAGGTCGAACAGCCGGCCCCAAGCTTGCAGGCAATGGATGCTTGCTGGGAGGTTGCGCGCGGCCGCCAAGCGAAGTTGCCACACAAAGGCCGCTTCCTGCGCCGGCAGATCCAGTCCCGGCCTCCAGCGGTCCAGGCCGATCTCGCCAATCGCGGCGCCGGGCGTCTCGTCCAGCCAGCGGACCAGCGCGGCTTGCCACGCGGGCGTGCGCTCGGCCACGTACCACGGATGCACGCCGAAGCTGGGCCGGACCAGGTCGGGGTGCTGACGCGCCAGCGCGGCGACCTGCGGCCAGTCGGATTCGCACGCGCCGTTGACCACCATGGCCGCGACACCTTCAGTCCGGCACGCCGCCACGAGTTCCGCCTGCCGACCGGCGAAGCGCTCGTCCTGGAGATGGTTGTGCGCGTCGTAGAAACGCACGGCAACCTCAGCCGGTCACATCCGCGGAGAAATCTGGCGCGCGCTCAAGTTGGCTGGCCGCGAACGCGCGGATTTGTTCCCAAGTGCGCGCCTGGGCGTTGCGGCGGTTGGGCGTCAAAAGCTGCTGCCAGCCCAAACCGGCGAGCCATTCGTAGTTGTCGCCCAGAATCTCCGCGGGCGTGCAGCCGGAATAGACTTCGGCGACCAGGAGCGCCATTGCCCGCACCACCTGCGAATCCGAATCGCAGCGAAACCAGCACCGGCCGTCGCGGAATTCCGCGACCAACCACAATTGCGACAGGCAGCCCGGCACGCGGTGGGCCGCGGTTCGGAAATCATCCGGCAGGGACGGCCGTTGGCGCGCGCGATCGACCAGCCAGGCCAGTCGTTCCTGCGCGTTGCGACAACGCCCCAGCGCCGCCGCCAGGGCGCTCTGGCGCCCAGCCAGAGTCGAGGCGTGGGTCAGCGGATAGCGCGCGCGGAACACGACCGGTTTGCTGGCGACCGCAGTGGTCATGGGATAAATGGCCGGGGGCCGGTTCAGGCTTTGAGCAACTCTTCGGCGATCTGGACGGCGTTGAGCGCCGCGCCCTTGAGGAGCTGGTCGCCGCTGACCCAGAAGCACAGGCCGTTGTCGAGCGCGCAATCCATCCGCACGCGACCGACGGCGCAGTTGTATTTGTCCGTCTGGTACAGCGGCAGCGGGTACTCGCACTGGGCGGGGTTGTCGATCACGTCCAAGCCGGGCGCCTTCCGCAGCGCTTCGAGCGCGGCCGGCACGCTGACCGGCTTTTCGAACTCGGCGCTGACCGCCACCGAGTGGGCGCGATAGACCGGCACGCGCACGCAGGTTACGCTGGCGCGGAAGGCCGGATGGTGCATGATCTTCCGGCCTTCGTTTTCCATCTTCATCTCCTCTTTCGTGTAACCGCTCGGCAGGAAGGAATCGACGTGCGGCAACACGTTGAAGGCGATCTGGTGCGGATAGACCTCGCGCGTCACGGCCTGGCCGTGAACGATCTGGTCCACCTGGCGATCGAGTTCGGCGATGGCCTTGGCGCCGGTGCCGGAGACGGCCTGGTAGCTGGAGGCGAAGATGCGCTGGCAGCCGAAGGCCGCGTGCAACGGGTACAACGCCATGAGCGTGATCGCGGTGGTGCAGTTCGGGTTCGCGATGATGCCCCGGTGTTGCTTCACGTCCGCGGCGTTGATCTCCGGCACGACCAACGGCACCGCCGGGTCCATCCGAAACGCGCTCGAGTTGTCCACCACCACGCAGCCGGCCGCGACCGCGACGGGCGCGAATTCCTTCGAGATGCTGCCGCCGGCGCTGAACAAGGCGAAGTCGATGCCTTGGAACGAAGTTTTAGTCAGCTCCTGCACGGTGACGTCCGCGCCCTTGAACTTGAGTTTCTTGCCAACGGAACGGGCGGAGGCGAGCAACGTGAGTTTCCCCACCGGGAATGCGCGTCGCTCGAGCGTCTTGATCATTTCGATGCCGACGGCGCCGGTCGCGCCGACGACGGCCACGTGCGGAGTCCGATTCATAAAGGAGCGCGACTATAAGAAATGGAAGGGGCGTGTCAAACGCCGCTCCAACGCGGGGGTGGGGCGCCCCTGCGTTTTCAGACCGAACGCGCGCCAACAAATTCACCCTAATGCGCAAGTCCTTACCTCAATCGTAAGGATTGGGGGTTTTGTCCAAGGAAACGGCTTCCGTCCGTTTCCGACTTGCGCAACCACGACGCTGAAAGAGCAACTCACTTTGTCTTTTCACGCGCGATACGTCGAACTCGTCCGCTAATTCCAAGATCGTTACTGCCCTGTGGCTTCCGACGTCAGTCGGCGCAAACTGATTTCCTGGCGAATGAAGTTGGCGCGGACTCACGTCCGCGGCTACGAGATTCGTTGAATTGCTCTAGCTGCGAACCGCAAACCAACGCTGATAAGAGAGGAATTGGTATCGGGAGAGAGAGTTGGATCCCCACATGCGTGTTCGCACCCGTCAATCGGTATCCTGACGCCTGACGGGCTTTGTTTCATCCGTATCCATTGGGGTTCTCCGCGGTCCTCTGATTCGACAGACAATAAAGGTTCTTCAGGCGGTGAGTTTCGCGGCGATGGTGGCGACATGCCGGCCTTGAAACCGTGCCTGGGCGAGTTCCTTGGCGCTTGGTTGCCGCGAGCCGTCCGCACCGGCGATCGTCGCCGCGCCCCAAGGCGAGCCGCCCTTGACCTCGCTGACGTCCGCCAGTTCCGGGCAGGCGTAAGGCAGGCCCACGTACACCATGCCGTGGTGCATAAGTGTGGTGACGAAACTGATGATAGTGCTTTCGTTGCCACCGCCCGTGCCGGTGCTGGTAAACACGCTGCCGACCTTGCCGACGAGGGCGCCTTTGACCCACAACCCGCCAGTCTGGTCGAGGAAGTTCCGCATCTGCCCGGCCATGTTGCCAAAGCGCGTGGGCGTGCCGAAGAGGATGGCGTCGTAGTCGCCGAGTTCCTTGGGCGAGGCCACGGGCGCCGCCTGGTCGAGCTTGGCGCCGTGCTGCCGCGCCACGTCGGGCGGCAGGGTTTCGGGCACGCGCTTGAGGGTGACTTCGACGCCGGGCACCGAACGCGCGCCTTCGACGACGGCGTTTGCCAGTGTCTCGACGTGGCCGTACATCGAGTAATAGAGGACGAGGATTTTGGTCATGGAAACGATTGGTTTGAGGCGTTCAACGGAGAGTCTGGTTTCAAGTCACGGGCGGGGGGGGCGCCAGCGATGCTGAGCGTGAGGGCGATGTCGTTAGCCACCTTGTCCTCAGGCGCCTGCGGGTTGATGCCGAAGTCGCTGCGTTTGATGGTGAAATTCGCCCGAATCACCAGCAGGTCTCCATTCAGGTTCGGCACGCGCTGGCCGAGTTTGTCCTTCAGGTAATTGAAGGTCACCGGCACGGTGATCTCGCGGGCCACACCTTTGACGGTCAACGTGCCGGTCACGTCCGCGGACGTTTTGTCGCCGTCGGTTTGACGCGGC
>JAKCAB010000837.1 GCA_021839785.1 bacterium
CCCGCCGGCGGGCATGAGCCCCAGCCGCTTTCAGAATCGCGACCAGCTTTTCAAGCGCCTCGCCGACGCCAGCCCGGTGGGCCAGTACGGCAGCGAGTACCAACGGGAATCGCTGTTGCGCTCGCTGGACAACGCGCATCGGTTGCTGAGTTCGCCTGCGGCGAAGGCCTTCGATCTGGCTCTCGAACCCGTCGAAAACGTCCGCAAGTACCTTCCGGAAGGCGTGGACCCGGCGAAGCACTTCAACGCCGAACAATCGCGCGACGGTTCGTACGAACGGGAGACGCTCGGCCGCTTTGGCCTGGGCTGTTTGTTGGCGCGGCGATTGTGCGAAGTCGGCGCGCGGTACATCGAGGTCACCACCGAATACATCCCGTTCCTGAACTGGGACACGCACGAAAACGGCCACACCCGCGCCGCAAACATGAAACGGCAGATCGACGCGCCGGTTTCCCAACTCATTTTGGACCTCGAAGAACGCGGGTTGCTGGACCGGACGCTCGTTGTGCTGGCCAGCGAGTTCAGCCGGGACATGATCACCGAAGGCAAGCCGGACAAGACGGTGAAGAACCAAGTGGAGGTGCCAGACAAGATCGAAGACCTGAAATACTACGGGATGCACCGGCATTTCACCGATGCGGGCAGCGTGTTGCTCTTCGGCGGCGGCATAAAGAAAGGCTTCCTTTACGGCCGCACCGCGGATGAGCGGCCGGTGAAGAGCGTGGAGAAGCCCGTTCACATCGAGGACCTGCACGCGACGCTCTACACGGCGATGGGCATTTCGCCAAAGCTGGCTTACGAAATCGAGCGCCGGCCGTTTTACGTGACTCGCGACGGGGTGGGGAAGCCGATCGCCGAACTGTTCGCCTAGCCCGGAGTGGGTAGAATTGGCGCCGCGACTTCGTGGGTCGTTTGCTGGCGCGCGAAACGTTGGCTGTCAGGCGTGCGGCTGAAGTTCGCTTTGGGGGGCCGAAAAGAATTGGAGCGAGCGAAGGGATTCGAACCCTCGACATCAACCTTGGCAAGGTTGCGCTCTACCAGACTGAGCTACGCTCGCTTCCGTCGAACGGCCGTGAAGCTAAGGCCGCCGCGCGCGATTGCAAGCGCGGATTTTACCCCGGACTGGAATTTCGTTGAAGCGCTGGGACCGCAACCCGCATAAACCCGCACATGAAGTGCTTCGTCACGGGCGCGACGGGTTTCGTCGGGGCGAATCTGGTTCACGAACTCAGCGCCCGCGGTCACACCGTCCGGGCGCTCGTGCGCCGTGGCAGTGACACGCGGGGGTTGGAGGACGCCCAGTACGAAGCGGTTGCCTGCGACCTGACAGACCGCGCGGCGTTGGCCGCAGCCATGCGCGGCTGTGACTGGTGCTTTCACGTTGCTGCCAGTTACCACCTTTGGTTACCCGACTACACGCCGCTTTACGCCGCCAACGTGGACGGCACCCGCGCCGTGCTGGAAGCGGCGGGCGAGGCGGGCTGCTCCCGGATCGTGTACACGAGCACGGTCGGAGTTCTGCGACCGCCGCCACCAGGTGCGAGCGATCCCCAGCCGGTGGACGAAATGGCGTTGGCCGACTTGTCGGAGATGACCAACCACTACAAGCGCTCGAAGTGGCAGGCCGAAGCGGTCGCGCGCGAACTCGCCGCGCGGGGCCTGCCGGTGGTGATCGTCAACCCCACCGCGCCGGTCGGGCCGCGCGACGTCAAGCCCACCCCGACCGGCCAGGTGATCGTGGATTTCCTCAAC
This sequence comes from bacterium, assembly GCA_021839785.1. Next base: position 1,753 of record JAKCAB010000837.1, read on the forward strand.
CGCGCCATGCCGGCGTTTCTCGACACGGGACTGAACTGGGTTCACGTGCGCGACGTAGCCTGCGGCCACATTCTGGCCGCCGAGCGGGGGCGGGTGGGGGAGCGCTACATTTTGGGGCACGCTGAGGGCAACTGGACACTCCAGCAGGCCTTTGCGGTGCTGGCGGAAATCAGCGGCCTGCCGGCGCCGAAGTGGCGGGTGCCTTATGGCGTGGCGCTAGCTTTCGCTCACATCGACGAGGCCAAGTCGCGGCTCACCGGTCGGCCGCCGAAGGCGCCGCTCGCGGGCGTGCGCATGGCGCGGTACAAGATGTTTTTCACGCCGGCCAAGGCGGTGCGCGAACTGGGCCTGCCGCAAACGCCGCCGCGCCAGGCCTTGCAGGACGCCGTGGATTGGTTCCGCGCGAACGGCTACGTCCCCGGAAAGTGAGCGTAGAACTTTGCGGCGGGCGCCGGCTTTCAGCCGGCTTTAACGCGCCAGCATTAAACCGCGGGTGGTGTCGGAATGGCTTCCGGCGCATCCCGACAGCTTAAGCCGCTTGGGAAGCGGCGCGCCGTCGGACGTTGCAAGGCAGGGCGCGTTACTTCGTACGCCCGTCAAGGCACCTGCGATTTGCGGCGGGCCGGAACTGCCCGCCCTGCCACGAACAGCCACAGAGACCCGGAAGCACAAAGATTAAATTTGGAACTCAGGAACTCAAGAACGGGGAAACCGCGGTCATCTTCCGGCTTTCCTGCCTTCCCAATTCACCCTCCGCGTCTTGGCGGTTGAACTGGCTCAGCCGATGAAACCGTAGTCGTACGGTTTGCGCATTTCGCGCGCCACGTAAGCGTTGGCCTCGGCAGCATCGTCGCCGACGAATTGTTCAGCGTTCGCGTCCCATTTCAGCGGGCGGCGCAGACGCATGGCAATCGCGGCCAGGTGGCAAAGCGACGCCGAGCGGTGGCCCACTTCGACGTGGGCAATCGGGTCTTTGCGCGAGCGCACGCAAGCGAAGAAGTTGCCCATGTGGTCGCCGCTGGCTTCGAGGCGCACGGCCCTGGCGGGCAGCGGCGTGGTGATGATGTCGTCCTTGGAGGCGTCGATGTCGCCGCGGGTCACCCAAATCCAGCCGTCGGTGCCTTCGAATTTGATGCCGTTCCGCTGGCCATTCTTGTTCACGACGCCACCGAAAAAGTTGTCGTCCCGCGTGGTCTTGGTCACGTGTCGCACACCGCCCGCCCAGGCGAACGTCACCTCGTACTCGCTGATGGCGGTGTAGCCGCCGGGGATGGGTTCGGCGAGCACTTTGGCCTCGACGGCGGTCGGTCCTTCCTGACCGAGCGCCCAGCGGGCGATGTCATTATGGTGCGCGCCCCAGTCGGTCATCGTGCCGCCGGAATAGTCCAGCCAGTACCGGAAGGTGGTGTGGCAACGCTCCTTCACGTAATCGACTTTGGGCGCCTGGCCCAGCCAGTAATCCCAGTTCAAACCGGCCGGCACCGGCGAACTCGCGAACGGCCCGCCGCGCAAGCCAGCCGGCAGGAAAACGGTGATTTGTTCCAGCTTGCCGATGCGGCCATTGCGAATCAGTTCGCACGCGAGGCGGAAACGATTGTCGCTGCGCTGCTGCGTGCCGGTCTGGAAAACCGCCTTGCGCTCGCGCACGGTTTTCACCAAGTGCTTGCCTTCGTCGATGGTGAGGGTGAGCGGCTTTTCGCCATAAACGTCCTTGCCGGCCTTCACCGCGGCGAGGTTGACCAGCGTGTGCCAATGATCCGGGCACGCCTGGATGATCACCTGCACGTCGTCGCGTTCCAGCAGCTTTCGAAAATCGCCGTACTTGGCCGGCGCCTTGCCATCCTTGGCGAACTCTTTGGCTGCGGCCTCGACGTGGGTCTCGTCCACGTCACAAACTGCGACGATGTCGCCGAAGCGGCGTGCATTGCCCGCGTCGCCGCGTCCCATGCCGCCGCAGCCGATAAGCCCGATGCCCGGCCGGTCGTTCGGCCCCGGCGGCTTGGTAGCTGGTTCCGCCGCGGAGAGTTTGCGCTCCACAAACCACAGCGGCAGGCCGGTGGCCGTGGCAGCGGCGGCGCAGGTGCGCAGGAACGAGCGACGCGAGACGTAGAATGGCTGAGGTGTCATGGCGGAATTCAGGCGGTCGGGCGCCGGGCCGTCAAGCGATTCAAGGCCGCGAACCACGCGCCGGCAAGGCACAGGCTGAAGCCGGCACGGGCTGAAGGCCGAGTTCCGCCAGGGCGGTGGCGGACCTCAGAAAAGGCGTTTGAGTCCAATCGCGAGACGGTAGCCGGCCAGCGCGATCTGATGTCGCGCCACACTGCGGGCGTTTGCCGCGTAGCCGAAGTTGACTTCGGGCACCTCCGCCGCGGTGAGGTGCTCGCGCCATTTGGTGTGTCGGAGCTGGCCGTCCAGATAGACGAAGGCGCGGGCCCAATCCAGAGCTTCGCCCGCCCAGGACTGGTAGGTTGTGTGCGATTTCAACTCGTTGAGTCGCGCCTTGGACAGCCTCGGGTCGGTGGCGATGTTGTCGGCCTGGTATTCGATGAACCTCGGGTTCCGGCCGGGGCCAAGCAGGTTGTCCCAAAAAGTGTGCAGGCGAACCGGCTCGCTTTGCGGTTTGATGGCGACTTCGTTGCCACCCCGGTCGCCTTCCGGGAACTCCGGTGAAAACCACTCCGCGCAGTGCAGCGGCTGGTGGATGTCGCCGACGAGGTGCAGATACCAACACAACGCCACCGCGCGATCGGCCGCGGGCGTTTGGGCTGAGTTCAACTGAGCTTCCACGAATGCGAGCCGCTCCACCGCGTTCGTCGGCGGGGGCGGATGCGCGCTCGGTGGCGTCGTAGCCATGTCCTTCGGAGCAACGAAGGGTTGGTCGATGTAATGCCAGTCTCCGCGGTGGAAGCGGGTAATGCGCTCCGGCTTGGGCGGCTGACCGGTCGGCGCGGGCCTCACGTGGTCGGCCCAAGTCGCGGCGTTCAGGAAGACCCATTCATCGCGGTCGGCGTCTGCCGGGATGTCCACCGCCAGCAGTTCGGCGTAGTGGGGATGCTGGCGCAACAACTGGGAAACCGCGGTCCGCTCGTTGGCGGACAAACTGCGCCAAGCCAACTCGGCGACGATCATGTGGCCAGCGTCGTTCCAAGCCAGGGCTTGAAGCGCGCAGCAAAAGGCGCCGAGTGACAGCAACGAACGGAGTTTCATGGGAGTGGTGAAGCAATTCATTCTGGGGCGGTTTGGGGCGGGGTTGGTTGGGGAGACGCGGCTGGCTTGTCCGGCTCGCGCCGGTCAATTTGGGCCTTGATCAGGGCTTCGTTTTCACAGCTTTGATTTGGAACCGCGTCGGTTTTGCCTGAGCCGCACGAACAGCCGCCGACTCGCCCGGAAGTTTCGGTTTCGTGGGGCACAAAGTCCAGAGCGAGTCCTCTGACCGGGCACTGGCGTTGGTTGTTCCGGTCACGCGTCAGGCCAGATGACAGGCCACCTGGTGGCCCGGTTGGATTTCGCGCAGGAGTGGCAACTCCGCGCGGCAGCGCGCCTCGGCGATTGGGCAACGCGGATGAAACGGGCAGCCCGGCGGTGGCGCCAGCGGCGACGGTGCTTCGCCGGGCAATACGAGTCGCTGCCGGCGCGATGTCGGGTCCACCACCGGCACGGCCGAGATCAGCGCTTGCGTGTACGGGTGGCGCGGCGCGGCGAGCAATTCGCGGGCGGGGGCCGTTTCCACCACGCGCCCGAGGTACATCACCAGGATCCGCTGGCTGAGGTGTTCCACCACCGCCAGATCGTGGGCGATGAACAGGTAGGCCAACCCCCGGTCGCGCTGGAGGTCATGGAGCAGGTTCACGATTTGGGCCTGCACCGAAACGTCCAGCGCGCTGACGGGTTCGTCGCAGACGATCAACTTTGGTTCGACGGCGAGCGCCCGCGCGATGCCGATGCGCTGGCGTTGGCCACCGCTGAATTCGTGCGGGTATCGGCCGACCAAGCCGGGGTCGAGGCCCACGGCGGTCAACAGTTCGGAAACGCGGGCAGTGCGGCGGGCACGGTCGCCCGCGAGCCGGTGAATTTCGAGCGCCTCGGCCACGCTCTGGCCGATGGTCCGACGCGGGTTGAGCGAACCGAATGGATCCTGAAAAACCATCTGCAGTCCGCGTCGCAAGCGCCGCAACGGCTCGCCGCGCAGATGGGTGATTTCCTCGCCCTGGAAACGAATGGTTCCGCTGACGGGTTCGACGAGGCGCACGATGGCGCGACCCAGGCTGGATTTGCCGCAGCCGCTTTCGCCCACCAAGCCCAGCGTTTCGCCGGGCGCGAGGTCCAGGCTGACATCCTCGACCGCGTGCACCCACGCGGTGGGCCGGCCGAGCAGGGTGGGCTTGGCCGGGTAACGAACGCTGAGGTTCCGGACTTCCAGCAGCGGCGGCATAGTGTGGCGGACGATCGAGTCGCCGGCTTGACTGGCAAGGCGCCGGCTGGATCGCGTTCAATGAACTGGCTTGAGCGTGGCCACGAAACCGCCAAACGGACGCAGGTTCACCGGGAACTCCTGACCGGCGGCGACTGGTTGGGTGTCGGTCGAGAAGCTTCGCGCATCGGCGCCATCGCCGATTCGTTCCATCGCGTAACGGCCCGAGCCGAGCCAGGAACCCAGTTTAACGCGGGTCTCGCGCGCGATTGGGCTGGCGTTCACGCCGGCGAGGTACCAGACGGCGCCCTTGCGGCGGGCGAGAATCGCGAATTGCCCCGGATAACCCGCGACGAACCGCGTGTCTTCCCAGGTCACCGGCACGTTTTTCAGGAACTGCTTCGGCGCTTCGGGCAGCGTCAGGTAAGCCTCCGCCTTGTCGGTGAAATGGAGCAGGCCCGTCTCGAAGAGCACCGAGAGCGCCAACTCATGCGCCCAGGTGGTCCGGTGCGGATAGCGGTTGTCCGAGAAGCCGACCGGCGTGTAATCCATCGGCCCGACGGTGTTGCGTGTGAAGGGCAGGATGGCGTTCTGAACGGGCGCGCATTCGGGATATTGCAGATCGAAGATGTAGCATTCCTCGCCGCGCACCGCCTCCATCGACATCAGGTTCGGCCAAGTGCGCGACCAGCCGCGCGGCAGCGTGCAACCGTGGAAATCCACCAGAATCCCGGCCGCGGCGGCATCGCGGAGAATGCCTAAATACAGGTCAATCACGTTTTGTTTGTCGCTTTGGAAGAAATCCACCTTCACGCCTTTGAGGCCCTAATTACGCAAAAGGTCGAACT
>JAKCAB010000241.1 GCA_021839785.1 bacterium
CAGCTCGCCGCAGGTGTTCGTGGACATCGACCGCGACCAGGCCCGCGCGCTCGGCGTCACGCCGCAGCAGATCGAGGAGGCGCTGTACACGGCCTACGGCTCGCGGCAGGTCTCGACCATCTACTCGCCGGTCAACCAGTACTGGGTCATCATGGAGGTGAAGCCGGAGAGCCAGAACGACCCGGCGGCGTTGTCGCAACTCTACGTTCGCTCCTCGACCGGCAAACTCGTGCCGCTCCCGGCGGTGGCGAACATCCGGCGCGGCGTCGGCCCGCTGACGGTGAATCATTTCGGCCAGTTGCCGGCGGTGAACCTCTCCTTCAACCTCGCCCCCGGCATGTCGCTGGGCACGGCGGTGGACGCGGTGAACGCGATGCTCGCGCGGATTCGTTTGCCCGCCACGCTCACCGCCAGTTTCCAAGGCCAGGCGCAGGTGTTTCAATCCTCGCTCAAGGGCCTGGGCATCCTGTTGCTGATGTCGATCCTGGTCATCTACATGATCCTGGGCATCCTCTACGAGAGTTTCATCCACCCGATCACGATTCTCTCCGGCCTGCCGGCGGCCGGGTTCGGCGCGCTCCTCACGCTGATGCTCTTCAAGATCGAGCTGAACATCTACGCCTTCGTCGGCTTGATCATGCTGGTCGGCATCGTGAAGAAGAACGCGATCATGATGATCGATTTCGCGATCGCCGCGCAGCAGGAAGGCAAGACGCCGTTCGACGCCATTTACCGCGGGTGCCTGCTGCGCTTCCGGCCGATCATGATGACGACCATGTGCGCGCTGATGGGCACGTTGCCGATCGCTTTTGGCTACGGCGCCGGCGGCGAGGCGCGGCAACCGCTCGGCCTGGCGGTCGTGGGCGGCCTGGTGGTTTCGCAACTGCTCACGCTCTACATCACGCCGGTGATCTACCTTTACCTCGAGACCTTCCAGCAATGGGCCCGTCGCAAACTGCGCCGCGCGGGCGCCGCCGAAGCCAGTCTCGCCGCTTCCCCGACCGCATGAGCAACGCCGCCGATCCGCAAACGCCGACGCCCGGCGCCCAGCCCGCCGAATCTGCCCCGAAAAACGGCCCCACCTCCCGGCGACTGGCAGGGTTCGCCCTGCTGGCCGCCCTGGTCGCCGGACTCAGCTTCGTCGGTCTGCGCTACCTCGTGGACGTGTTCACGCACGAGAGCACGGACGACGCTTACCTCGAAGGCCCCATCGTGGCCATTTCGCCCAAGGTGGCCGGCCTCGTCTCCGCCGTTTACATCCACGACAACCAGCCGGTGAAACCCGGCGATCCGTTGGTCGATATCGATCCGCGCGACTACGAAGCCACGTTGGCCCGCAAGCGCGCCGCCCGCGAGGTCTCCGAAAGCAACCGGCAGACCGTGGAAAGCGCGTACAAGTTGATGCAGGCCCGGCTGGCCACCGCTGAACTGACCGCCAAGCAGAGCGAGTCCGAGGCGGCGGCCTCCGCCGCGACGGCTGAACGTGCCGAGGCGGATTTCAAGCGGATGCAGTCGCTGCGCCAGGAAAACGTCAGCTCCGCTCAGGAATTCGATCTCGCCCGCGCGTCCGCCACCGCCGCCCGCGCCACGGCCGACGCGGACCGCGACAAGGTGGCCACCGACCGGTCGCGGGTCACGGAGGCTCGGGCGCAACTGGACGCCGCGCAGGCCGCCTTCGAAATGGCGCGGGCCGAGGTCCACCAGGCGGAAGCCGACGTCAAGATTGCCGAGCTGGACCTTTCCTACACGCGCATTGTGGCGCCGACGAACGGCTTCGTCACCCGCAAGGCCGTCCACGTCGGCGAGTACGTCCAGGTGGGGCAACGGTTGCTCGCCGTGGTGGTGCCGGATTTCTGGGTGGTGGCCAACTTCAAGGAGACCCAGCTCCAAAACCTCCGGCCCGACCAGCCGGTGGAATTGCACGTGGACGCCTACCCCGACCAGAAGTTCGCCGCGCACGTGGACAGCATCCAGGCCGGCAGCGGCGCGCGCTTCAGCCTGTTGCCGCCGGAAAACGCGGTCGGCAACTTCGTCAAGGTGGTCCAGCGCGTGCCGGTCAAAATCCTGTTCGACCAGCCGCCGGACGAGGCGCACAAGCTCGGTCCCGGAATGTCGGTGGTGCCGTGGGTGCGCACCAGCGATTACCAGGTTTCCACGCCGGTGCTCGTCCTGGCGTCCTTGGTCGTGGCCGTGCTGTTCACCGTGCTGGTCTGGAAAGCCGTTCCGTCGGGCGGCAAGGACGAAACCAAGCCGGCGCCCGCGCGATGAGCCCGCCGGCGACGACGAGCGCGCCGTGGCAGCCGCGACACAACCCGTGGCTGATCGCCGCCACGGTCGTGGCCGCCACGTTCATGGAAGTGCTCGACACGTCCGTGGCCAACGTCTCGTTGCCGCACATCGCGGGGAACCTGTCCTGCACGACGGAGGAATCCACCTGGATCCTCACCAGCTACCTGGTCTCGAACGCCATCATCCTGCCCATGACGGGCTGGCTGGGACGGTACTTCGGGCGGAAGCGGCTCTTCATCGGCTGCATCGCGCTGTTCACGCTCACCTCCGTGCTGTGCGGCATGGCGACCGACCTGCCTTTCCTGATTGTCGCGCGCGTGCTGCAAGGCATTGGCGGCGGCGCGATGGTGCCCATTTCGCAGGCCATCCTGCTGGAGAGTTTCCCGCCGCAAAAACGCGGTCAGGCGATGGCCGCGTTCGGCATGGGCGTCATCGTCGCGCCGATCCTCGGTCCCACCCTGGGCGGCTGGATCACCGACAACTACTCCTGGCGCTGGATTTTTTACATCAACATCCCGGTGGGCATCGCGGCGATGCTCGCCGCCGAGGCCGTGGTGGAGGACCCGCCGTACATTCGCGGCGCGCGCGTGGAGAGCATCGACTTCGCCGGCTTCGTGTTCCTGGCCGTCTGGCTGGGCACGCTCCAGATCATCCTCGACAAGGGCGAGCAGGACGACTGGTTTGCGGCGGAATGGATCCGGTGGTTCGGCGTGATCTCGGTGGCGTCGTTTGTGGCCTTTCTCATCCGCCAGCTCCGGACCGCGCATCCTTTGGTGGACCTGCGGGTGCTGAAGAACCGCAACTTCAGCGCCGGCCTGGTGCTGATCGCGATGCTGGGCGGCGTGCTTTACGGCACCACCGCGGCGCTGCCGATCTTCCTGCAAACGCTCATGGGCTACCCTGCCCTGCAAAGCGGCTTGGTGTTGAGCCCGCGCGGCGTCGGCGCCTTTTTCACGACGCTGATAGTCGGCCGCTTGGTCGGCAAGGTCAGCGGGCGTTGGCTGGTCTTCACGGGCTTTACGCTGCTGTCGGTGTCGTCGTTCTGGCTGGGCAACATCAACCTCCAGATCAGCCCGGCCAACGTGATCCTGCCCGTCATCCTGAGCGGCATCGCGGTCAGCTTCGTGTTCGTGCCGCTGACGACCACCGCGATGGGTTACTTGCGCCAGGACCAGATCGGCAACGCCAGCGGGCTGTACAATTTGATGCGCAACCTCGGCGGCAGCTTCGGCATCGCGATGGTCACGACGTTCCTGGCCCGGCACGCGCAAGTCGAGCAAGCCGCCTTGGTCGCCCACCTGACGCCGTACGATCCCATTTATCGCGAGCGCCTGGCCGCCCTGACCGCGTCCTTGACGCCGCTGAGCGGGGCCGCGGCGAGCCAGCAAACGACCGCGTCGATCGGTCAGACCGTCTGGCAGCAGGCCCAGCTCTCGGCGTTCGTCTATAATTTCCGGCTCTTCGGCGTCCTCTGCCTGCTCTGCCTGCCGGCGGTGTTCTTGTTCAAGCGTGTCAAAGGCGGCGCGGGCGGCCCCGGCGGCCATTGAACCTGAATTCCTAGTTGAACCGCTGATAGACGCCGATCAACGCAGATGGGAAAAAGGCTGCCGTCGCCGGTGGGTTTCCAGATTGAAGCGTAGCCTCGTTGCCGTCCGTGGGCATCGGCCCGCCGTCGGGCGCCTCGGTCGTAGAAACATTTGCTTGAAGCCGCCCCGCGCACCCACCACTCTCAGCCAGCCTATGCCGGGCCCGAGCAAAGCAGGTCGCTCCGCACCCACAACCCGACTGACCCAACGCGCCAAGCGCGTGCGCCAGTCGCGGGTTCGTGGCCTTCGTGCCACCCGCCGCCGGCCGGCCGGTGCGCCTCCGACCCCGCCGGTGCCGACCCCACCGCCCCCCGCGCCCGTGGCCGTGCCGCGCGACGAGGCGACCATCGATTCGAATACGCGCGAACGAGGCAGCTACGACGCCGATTCGGCGATCAAACTGTACCTGCGCGAAATCGGGCAGGTGAAACTGTTGACCCCCCAGGAGGAGATCGAACTGGCGGCCCGCATCAAACGCGGCGACCGCCGGGCCCGCGAGCACATGATCAAGGCGAACCTGCGGCTGGTCGTGAAAATCGCCCACGACTACGACGGCCTCGGCCTGCCGTTGCTCGATCTGATCAACGAGGGCAACCTCGGCTTGATGAAGGCGGTCGAGCGCTTCGACCCTGCCAAGGGCGGCAAGCTCTCGACTTACGCCGCGTGGTGGATCAAGCAGTCCATCAAGCGCGCGCTCGCCAACCAGGCCAAAACCATCCGCCTGCCGGTGCATCTCGTGGACAAGATTTCGCGGATGCGCCGCATCGCGATGAAGCTCCAAGAGGTCTTCGGCCGCGAACCCACCGACGAAGAGCTGGCGGAGGAACTGGGCGTTTCGCCGGGGAAGGTCACGCAGTTGCGCATGGCCTCGTTCCGGCCCACGTCGCTGGACGCCCCGATCGGCGACGACGAATCGAACACGTACGCGGAGGTGGTCGAAGACGAGCGGGCCGAGGATCCGTACGCGATGCTCGAAGAAAAGACGGTCACGCGCATGCTCAGCGACCTCGTCGAGCGGCTCGACGACCGCGAGAAGCGGATCCTGCGATACCGGTTCGGCCTCGACGGCGGCGGCGAGAAAACCCTCGAGGAAGTCGGCGCGGTTTTTGGCGTGACCCGCGAGCGCATCCGGCAGATTCAAAACCTCGCGCTGAGCAAGCTGCGCCGCATGATCGCCAAGCTGGAGAAACAAAACGTTTGAACGCGGCGCGTGCCGCGCGGTCCCTTTTGACGATGAGCCAACCGCCGCCCACCCTCGCCGAGATCACTCGCGCGATCCGCAACGTGCCCGACTTTCCCAAGCCGGGCATCCAGTTCAAGGACATCACCCCCGTGCTGGGCGACGGCCGTCTGTTTGCCGCCACCGTGGACGCGTTGATCGACCGGTTCGCGCCGGGCCAGGTCGATGCCGTGGCCGGCGTGGATGCGCGCGGTTTCATCTTCGCCGCGGCGGCGGCGGTGAAACTCCAGGCCGGCCTGGTGCCGGTGCGCAAAAAGGGCAAGCTGCCTTACCAGACGATCGAGGAAAGCTACGAACTCGAATACGGCTCGAACACGCTCGCGATTCACGCGGACGCGCTGAAGCCGGGCAGCCGCGTGCTCCTGCTGGACGACCTGCTGGCCACCGGCGGCACCGCGCGGGCGGCGGCCACGTTGCTGCGCCGCCTGGGGGCCGAGATTCTCGAAGTCGGCTTCGTGATCGAACTGGGCTTCCTCCAAGGCCGCGCGAAATTGCGCGACTTCCCGGTCCGCTCCCTGATCGTCTTCTGACCGTGCCGGGACCGGTTGTTACGGCGCGCCGGCTTCCAGCCGGCTGGAGACGCGACTCGTTGCCCCGAGACGGGCGCAGGCGCAAAGCCGGCTCCAAGCCGGCGCGCCAGCGACAACTTCGGGATGCATTGCCCGGCACCCGCCGCCGGTGGTCGGCTTTGCGTAACGCCGGCCGGCTCGCTACCCTGTGCCGCCAAGCATGAGTTGGCTCCAATCCATCGACGCGGCGGGCTTCCGCTTCGTCAACCACACGCTCGCGAACCCGGCGTTCGACCTCGTGATGCCGTGGCTGAGCGGCAATCCGGTTTTCCTGCCCGCGCTGCTAATCGGCGCGGGCCTGCTGCTTTGGAAAGGCGGCGCGCGCGGTCGCCTCTGCGTGGCCATGCTCGCCTTGCTGCTGGCGGCGGGCAACGGCGTGTTCGAGGAGTTGAAGCACGCCTGCGCGCGACCGCGCCCGTTCGTGGACCTGGCGGACGCGCGGCTGCTGGTGGGCCGGGGCGGCAGCTTCAGCCTGCCATCGTCGCACGCCGGGAATTGGTTTCTCAGCGCCGCCGTGCTGTTCATTTATTACCGGCGAAGCGGGTGGGCCATGCTGCCGCTGGCGCTGGCGGTCAGCTTTTCGCGTGTCTATAACGGCGTGCATTACCCGACCGACGTGCTGGCCGGCGCGGCGCTCGGGGCCGGGATCGGTTTCGGCGGCGTGTGGCTCCTGGACGCGCTCTGGCGCTCGCTGGGCCGGCGGTGGTTTCCGCTGTGGTGGCGCCAATTGCCGTCGTGGCGCGCGCCGGTGTTTCATCCCGATCCGCTGGCGTGGCAGCCGGACGCCCCGCCGATTCGCGACCCCGCCGCGGTGGCGGACCGGCAGTGGGTCCGGCTCGGCTACCTGTTCATCGCGGTGTTGCTGATCGTGCGCGTGGCCTACATCGCTTCGGGCACGATCCAGTTGAGCAAGGACGAGGCCTATCAATGGCTGTGGTCGAAGCACCTGGCGCTCTCGTATTACAGCAAGCCGCCGATGATCGCGTGGCTCCAATGGGCGGGCACGCATTTGTGGGGCGACACCGAGCTGGGCGTGCGCTTCTTCTCGCCGGTGTGCGCGACGGTGATCGCCTGGCTCATCCTGCGGTTCATGGCCGCGCAGGTGAACGGCCGGGCCGCGTTCCTGCTGGTGCTCATGCTGAGCGCCACGCCGTTGATGGCGCTGGGCTCGATTTTGATGACCATCGACCCGCCGTTGGTGCTGTTCTGGACGGCGGCGACGATTGCCGGCTGGCGTGCGGTGCAACCGCACGGCCGGACGCGCGACTGGGCCTGGGCGGGGCTTTGGATGGGCCTGGGCTTTCTCAGTAA
>JAKCAB010000109.1 GCA_021839785.1 bacterium
TGGGGAGCCCGCCCGCCCTCGGGTGTGGCGGGACGCGCCTCGCCGTGCGATCTCCCAACCTCGTCGCGTTCTGCGAAGATTTTTATGTCGCGCGAAGGGCGCGAAGAGAGCGAAGGATGAGAATAGCCTTGCTGGCCTTCGCGCCCTTCGCGCGAAATTTTCGGTTGCGGCTGGGCCGCATCGCTTCCGACCAGCACCGTTTTCGGCGAGGGCGCCGAAAACCGCCCGCGGGGCGCGTGCGCTCCCCAACGCAACTTCGGTTTTCGGGTTAAACGCCGCGCCACGCAGACGAGAAGATGGTGCCGTTGCCGGCAGGCTTTATACCAAGGTGTGTTCAATAGGCCATGAACGGCCCCCTCATCCCGGCCTTCTCCCCCACTGGGGGAGAAGGTGTCCGGAGGACGGATGAGGGGGAATTCGTGTCGCCTGGAAGGCAATTCAGTATTACTCGTCGGGCGGGCCTGCTCCGGTCATTCAACCGACTCGTTGTCTATGCCTTATCCAGGCCAGCCGGCGGTTTCGGGATTGAAACGGCCCTCGGCATGAGCAAGATCGTCCTCATGCTTCCGGCTGCGGACGCCCCAACTCCGTGCTCCCGCCGATCGGCCTTGCGGCCGGCTGTCGCCCTTGGCCTGGCCTCGGTGATGAGTTGGAGTGTTCGCGCCAGCGACGCGATTTCGCCGGCCGTGAATTGGCGTCCAGGTGCCGGCGCCCGCCTGGCCGCCGTCCAAGCGGTGGGTGCCGGCAAAACGGGCTTCACTCTGCTGGCGCCCAGCCAGACCGGCATCGTCTTCACCAACCTCTTGCCCGAAGCGCGCCATCTCACAAACCAAATCCTGCCGAACGGTTCCGGCGTCGCTGCGGGCGACATTGACGCCGACGGCTGGTGCGACCTGTTTTTCTGCGGCCTGAAAGATTCCGGCTGCCAGCTTTACCGGAACCTGGGCGGCTGGCGCTTCACGAACGTTACCGAACAAGCCGGCGTGGCCTGCGCGGGTCGCGACAACACCGGCGCCGCGTTCGCGGATCTCGACGGCGACGGCGATCTCGACCTGATCGTGAACTCGCTGGGCGGCGGCACGCATGTCTTTTTCAACGACGGCCGCGGTCGCTTCAAGGCCGGCCCCCAGATGTTGAACGCCGGCCTGGGCGGCACCTCGCTCGGACTTGCCGATGCCAACGGTGATGGAGCCTTGGACCTCTACGTCGCGAACTACCGCGTCACCACGCTCACCGACATGCCGGGCGCGCGGTTCAGCGTGAAATTGGTCAATGGGCAGCCGATGGTGGTCGCGATCAACGGCCGACCGCCCACCGATCCCGAATGGACGAACCGCTTCCGGTTCAAGTTCGAGTTGGGTCCGGGCGGGCGCGGCAAGTTCGGCCGCGAAGAACTGGGCGAGCCGGACGCCTACTTCGTCAACGACGGCCACGGGCACTTCACGCCGGCTTCGTTCACGAGCGGAACCTTCCTCGACGAAGCCGGCCAGCCGCTGAAGGCGCCGCTGTTTGACTGGGGACTGTCGGTGTTGTTTCGCGACCTCAACAGCGACGGCGCGCCCGACCTTTATGTCTGCAACGATTTCGGCACACCAGACCGTCTCTGGCTGAACGATGGCCGCGGGCACTTTCGGCTGGCGCCGCGGCTGGCCATCCGCCAGACCAGCCTCGCCTCGATGGCCGTCGATGCCGCCGACCTCGACCGCGATGGCCACGACGATTTGGTGGTGCTGGACATGCTCAGCCGCGATCACCGCCGCCGCTTGGAACAGCGCAATATCCTGCGCGCCGAGCTGGCGCCGGCCGAGGACATCGCCGGACGCCCGCAGTACCCGCGCAACACGCTGCTCTGGAATCGCGGCGACGGCACGTACGCCGAGATCGCCCAGTTCGCCGGCATCGAAGCCAGCGAGTGGTCCTGGAACCCGGTGCTCCTGGACGTGGACCTGGACGGCTACGAGGACCTCCTCGTCCCGAACGGCTTCGTGCGCGACAACATGAATCTCGACGCGATGAACCGCATCCTGGCGGAGCAGGTCCGGCGGCGCTTGTCGGCGATCGAGGAACTGAACCTGCGCGCGCTTTATCCGCCGCTGAACACACCGAACCTGGCGTTTCGCAATTTGGGGAATCTAAAATTCGCCGAGTGCAGCCAGGCTTGGGGCTTCGATCAGCCGACCATTTCGCAAGGCGCCTGCCTCGCCGATCTCGACAACGATGGCGACCTCGACCTGGCGGTCAACAACCTGAACCGCAGGGCCGGCATTTACCGCAACGACAGCCCGGCGCCGCGCGTGGCGGTGCGGTTGCGCGGCCAACCGCCCAACACGGGCGGCATCGGCGCGCGGATCACGGTCGCCGGCGGGCCGGTGCTGCAAAGCCAGGAGATTGTCTGCGGCGGACGCTACTGTTCGAGCGACCTGGCCCAGCGCACCTTTGCCGCCGGCACGGCCAAGTCGCTCGAAGTGCGGGTGCGCTGGCGGAGCGGACGCGAGAGCGCCGTTTCCAACGTTCCGCCGAACACCTTGCTCGAAGTGTCCGAACCGGCCGGGCTGATTCCGAGCCCGGCTTCGCCCGCCGCAGAATCCGCGAGCCCGCCTTCACCGATTCGTTTCGACGACGCGAGCGACGCGCTCCGGCACGTCCACCAAGACGCGCCCTTCGACGACTTCGAGCGGCAGCCGTTGCTGCCGCGCAAGCTCAGCCAGCTTGGCCCCGGCGTCGCGTGGTGGGACCTCGACGGCGATGGGCGCGACGACTTGGCGATTGGCGGCGGTCGCGGCGGGCAGCTCGCGTGGTTCAAAAACCTTGGCGGCGGACGTTTTCAGCGTGGCGGCGGCCCGGCGTGGGATGCGCCGCTCGATCGCGATGCGGCCGGCCTTGCTGGCCTGGCCGGCGCCTTGCTCGTTGCCTTCGCCAATTACGAAGACGGCGCCACGAACGGGCCGGGTGTGGCGATGCTGGGTGCCACCGCGGCGAAGCCGGTGCTGCCGCTGGCAGTGCCGAGCTTCGGCCCGCTGGCGGTGGCCGATTACGACGGCGACGGCCATCTCGACTTGTTTGTGGGCGCACGCGCGGTGGGCGGGCGCTACCCGACGGCGGGACCATCTCAGCTTTTTCGCCGGCGCAACGACGGCTTCGTTTTGGATGCCGAGAACACGCAGGCGCTGCCCGAAGTTTTGGTGAGCAGCGCCATTTGGTCGGACCTCACCGGCGACGGCTGGCCCGAACTGGTGCTGGCGTGCGACTGGGGACCGCTCCGCGTCTTTCGCAACGACCGCGGCAGATTGACCGAATGGAATCCACCGCTGACTTGGTCCGAGAACGCAACTAACGCCGCGCCTGGCTCACCTCTCGCCGCTCGCCCCTCGCCGCTCTCCCCTCATCTCTCGCCCCTCGTCTCTCGCCCCTCATCCCTCGCCGAACTCACCGGCTGGTGGAATGGCGTCGCCGCGGGCGATTTCGACAACGATGGCCGGCTCGATTTCATCGCCACCAACTGGGGCGAGAACACGCGCTACGAGCATTGGCGGCCGGCGCCGCTGCGGGTGTATTTCGGCGACTTCAACGAGGACGGCGGTGTCGAATTGCTCGAAGCGCACCTCGCGTCCGAGCTGGGGACATTCGCGCCGGAGCGGATGCTCGACGCGGTCGCGCGCAGCGTGCCGCGGCTGGGTGCGCGGTTCACCACCCACGCGGCCTGGGCCAACGCCGGCATCGACCAAGTGCTCGGCGACGCGCGGCGCACCGCTCAATTCCGCGAGGCGGTCTGGCTGGAGTCCACGCTGTTTCTGAACCGCGGCGATCGCTTTGAAGTCCGCGTCCTCCCGGCCGAAGCGCAGTTCGCACCGGCGTTCGCGGTTTGTGTCGCGGACGCCGATGGCGACGGCAACGAGGACGTTTTTCTCAGCCAGAATTTCTTCGACGTGGACCTGGATACTTCACGTTACGACGCCGGGCGAGGCTTGTGGCTGCGCGGGGACGGGCAGGGCGGTCTGACGCCGGTGCGCGGGCAGGACAGCGGCGTGCGCATTTATGGCGAGCAACGCGGCGCGGCGCTCGCGGACTACGACGGCGACGGGCGCGTGGATTTGGTGGTGACCCAGAACAGCGCGGAAACGAAGTTGTTCCACAACGCGGGCGCGAAGCCAGGCTTGCGCGTGCGATTGACGGGAGCGGCAGGAAATCCAACCGGTGTCGGAGCCGTGGTCCGGCTGCGGTTTGGCGACACGCTCGGGCCCGCGCGCGAAGTCCGGGCCGGCAGCGGTTATTGGTCGCAGGACAGCCCGGTGCTGGTCTTGGGCACGCCGCAGCCGCCGACGGCCATCCAAATCCGCTGGCCGGGCGGGAAGGTCACGGAGCGTCCCGTGCCGGCGGGCGCGCGTGAACTCTCGATTCACGACACCGGGAAAGTCGAGGTGCGGCCATGAAACCGGTCGCCTTGATTTTGGCCGCGATATTTGTGGCCACGGCGCAGGCGCAAGCCGATCCCCAGGCCACCGCCGAGTACGAGCGCGGCCGGGAGCTTTCGCATGGGTTCTGCGTGTCCTGCCACGTGTACCCGGAGCCGGACCTCCACGACGTGGCGACGTGGCGCAAAGACGTGCAGCCGTTGATGCACAAAAATGCCGGCATCGGCGAGATCAACCCGAACGGCACGGCCGCGGACCAGGCGGCGCTCGAACAGTGGCGGCTGATCTGGAACTACTATTTCCTGGCCGCGCCCGCGAAGGCGATTCCCCAAGGCCCGCGCGCGCCCATTCGGCGCGAGTTGAAAGGCTTCGCCGTCGAAGATCCGAAATACCGCCGCGGCATCAGCTACGCCACGATGGTGCAGATCGACCCCGCCACGCAGCAGATCTACGTCGGCAACGCGCTCACGCGCAGCCTCGATGTGCTCGATCGAAACGGAAAAGGCCTCGCCACCACCCGGCTGGACACCACGTTGACGCACCTGCTGCGCGAACCCAACGGCGAATGGCTCGGCACGCAGATCGGGATGGTGGTGCCGGACGATCGGCCGCTCGGGCGCCTGACCTTGTTCGCCCGGCCGGGGCTGAAGTTCCAACCCGTGCGGGACGTTCTCACCGGGTTGGTGCGTCCCATCGAATGCGCCGCCGGCGACCTGAATGGCGACGGCCTTCGAGACTTGGTCATCTGCAGTTACGGCAATCGCACGGGCGTGTCCGGCCAACTCGCCTGGTACGAAAACCGCGGCGGCACGAACTACGAAGAGCACGTCCTGCTCGACCGCCCCGGCGCGACCCGCAGTTACCTCGTGGACCTGGACCGCGACGGCCGGCCCGACATCGTGGCGTTGATGGCGCAAGCGCGGGAAGGCGTGTTCCTGTTTCGGAATTTGGGCGGGGGCGAGTTCCAGGAAATCCCGCTGGTGACCGAGCCGCCCGCGTGGGGCTACGTCAGCCTCCAGTTGGTCGATTTCGATGGCGACGGGAAGCTCGACCTGCTCACCGGCAACGGCGACCTGGGCGACTTCGACTGTCCGCCCAAGCGTTACCACGGCGTGCGGCTTTACCTGAACGAAGGAAACCTCAAGTTCCGCGAGGCGTTCTTCTATCCGTTGAACGGCACCTACAACGCGGTCGCGGCCGATTTCGACGGCGACGGCGACCTGGACATCGCGGCCATCTCGTTCTTCCCCGACTACGACCACTCGCCCGAGGAGAGCTTCGTGTACTTGGAAAACCTCGGGAAACTCAACTTCGCCGCGTGGACGTTCCCAGACTGTGAGCGCGGGCGCTGGCTCACGATGGCGGTGGGCGACCTCGACGGCGATGGCGACCTCGACATCGTCCTTGGCGCGGCCTACAAAACGCCGTTCCGCACCACGGGCGAACTGCAGGCGCGGTGGGATAAGGAAGGGCCGTCGCTGCTGATCCTGCGCAACCAACTCAACGAAACCAAACCCAAGGCGGGCTCCGGCGCGCCAGCTCCACGATGAACCGCATCGCTCAGGGAATTTCCAGCTTGGCCGTGGCGCTTGGGTTCGCCGGATTCCCGTCGGTTGCGGCCGAACCGGCGTGGACAAACGGCGATGGTTACCGCTCGACCGCGCTCATCGTGCCGGCAACTGGCCGAAGCGGGTTCACGTTGCTGCCTGCTGACGTGACCGGCGTGCCGTTTACGAACGTGCTCTCGGCCGACGCGGCGGCGGAAAACCAGATTCGCCTGAACGGCTCCGGCGTGGCGCTGGGCGACGTGGATGGCGACGGCTGGTGCGACCTTTTCGTTTGCGCGCTCGAACGGCACGTCGCGTTGTTTCGCAACCTCGGCGGCTGGCGGTTCACCAACGTCACCGCTGAGGCGGGCCTCGATTTTCCAGGCAATTACTCGACCGGCGCCACCTTCGCAGACGTCGATGGCGACGGGGATTTGGATTTGTTGGTCAACGGCATCGGCACCGGCACCCGGCTTTTCTTCAACGACGGCCGCGGCCATTTCACCGAGGCGACCGAGGCGGGTTTGATCCATCGCCACGGCGCGACGACTGGCGCGCTTGCGGACATCGACGGCGACGGCTTCCTCGATTTGTACGTCGCCAACTACCGCACCAACACCGTGCGCTCGACCGGTTTTGCGCTGCTCAACGTGGGCGGGCGCCGGATGATCCCGCCGTCCGAGCGCGGGCATCTGGAAATGACGCCTTCCGGGCGCGTCCTCGAAAACGGCGAACCGCACTTCCTTTACCGCAACGAGGGTCGCGGCCATTTCCGGGTCGTCCGCTGGAACGACGGCACGTTTCTCGACGAGGACGGCCGGCCCTTGCCCGCGGCGCCGCTGGACTGGGGTTTGACCGCGGCCTTTCGCGACTTGAACGGCGACGGCGTCCCCGACCTTTACGTCTGCAACGATTTTCACTCGCCGGACCGCATCTGGCTCAACGACGGGCACGGCCACTTCCGCGCCCTGCCGCGTCTCGCCCTCCGCCACACCGCCACGTTCTCGATGGCCGTGGATTTCGCGGAC
>JAKCAB010000082.1 GCA_021839785.1 bacterium
ACTTCACAGCGTCGAACGCGAGCGAGGCCTCGTCCAGGCCGCTGAGCCGCCGGGCCTCGCGGGCGAGGGCGTTCTGCATTTCGCCGGCGCTGGTGGGCGGCAGGTCCACCACCTGGGCGATGGCCCGGTATTGGGGCAGGACGAGGATACGTTCGTGCGGACCCGCGGCGGCGAACAGTTCGTCCAGCCGGGCGTCCACTTCCTCGAAGTGCCGTGGGTCGGCCGCCGAGAAGTCCAGTGTTTGAAAATGTACCACGCGCGGCGCGCCCAGCCCGGCGTCCACCACGAGCACTTTCAGGAAGCGACTGCCCGGATCCAAGACCACGAACCGGCGGCCCAACAAGGGCAGCAACCGGTGCAACCAGGGAACGGACGGAAGAGACATCGCGGGTCAGGGCTGGGGTGCCATGCTGCCGGACGCGGGGGCGGGGCTCGTGGCGGTGTCGGCGGCGGTGGGGGCTTCACCCGTGCGCAGCGCGGTGCGGCCCTTCTCCACCGGCTCGTCGTAAATGAGGTACTGGCCGTCCTCGGAGAGCAGCGTGGCGGTCACGAACACCAGCAGGTAGCGCGGCTGGTCGATTTCGGTGCGCCGGCGGAAGGCGGCCCCGATGATGGGCAGGCTGCCGAGCACCGGGACCGATTCCACGAACGTCGTCTGCGTGCGTTCAAGCACGCCGCCCATGACCACGGTTTCGCCGGAGCGCACGGCCACGCGGGTGGACAGCTCCTGGGTGCGGTATTGGGGGAGTTTGATGTCGAACGAACTGACCACGTTCCCTGCCGAGTCCTTGTCCGTGATCGTGGCGAAGGGCACCAATTGCACGTCCGAATTCACCTTGGGGTGCAGGGCCAGGAAGATGGTGCGTCCGTCGCCGCCCACGCTGGCCAGCACGTCGAGGCTGGCGCCGGCGTTGATCTTGGTGGGCTTCCCGGACGGCACCAGCGCCGAGGAGGAGCGCTGTTCCAATATCTGCGATTTCACCTGATATTCCTCGTAATAGTACTGCGTTTTCCCGTCGCTGATGGTGGCGGGCAGGTTGTTGATCACGGCCAGCCGCGGCGCGCTGAGCACCTGGCTTTCGCCGCTCTGGTTCAGCAGCGAGAGCGTCGCGCTCAAGGTGGAGCGGCCCAGTATATTCGTGAAGGTTTCGCTGATACCAAAGGCGGGGTTCAAAACGCTCAACGCGCTGGAGGCGGAAGGATTGCTTTCCGTGTCGAACTGGGTGCGGCCGCTCTCCCAGGCCACACCGAGCCGCATGAAGGCGGCGGCGCTGACGGTCACGAACCGCGCCTCGATGAGCACCTGCTGGATGCCCTTGTCGAATTCCTGGACGATCTTGTCCATGACCTCCAGTTGTTCGCGGGTGCCGCGCGCGATGATGATATTGCGCTCGGTGTCGATCATGTACTTCCCGGTGAAGAAATTCGTGATGGCCCGCTCGAGCGCGATCATCTGGGGCGCCAGATCGTTGACGAAGGCGTTGAGCTTTTGCGACTCCGTGATCGTCTGGATGTTGTTCTGGATCACCTTGGTCTGGACGACTTCGTCCGGGCCGAAGCGGGCGGGCAGGACGAACGGCTTGTGCAGCTTGTAGAACCGCGTTTCTTCAAAGGCCTTGCTGGAGTCCTTGGCGTCCACGATCCAGACCAGTTCGTCGCCGACCTGGAACTGGACGTTCAAATTGCGGGCGATGTAGCGCAGCAGTTCCCAAAGGGTCACCCGCTCCATGTTGATGCTGAGCTTTTGCTGGAACGCCGGCAGCGATTGGTCGGCCACGAAGTTGATGCCTTCAGTCTGGCCGATGTTGAAAATGATGTCCTTGAGCGAGGTGTTGTCGAGGTGGAGCGAAACGGGCTTTTCCAGGATCTTGGCCATCGCGCCCTGCTGGGCCTCGCGGTCGAACTCGATGCCTTTCACGTAATTCGTTTTTCCGAAGCTCGGTGGGATGTACGGCGTGGCTTCGATCTGGTCCACCATGTCGCGCACGTCCTTGCGCGGGGGAAGTCCGCGGTCCTTGCTCTCGGTGAGCAGATCCTTCACGGTGGGATTGAACACGGAATGGCTGGCGTCGATCTCGCGGATGCGGTCCTCCAAGGCCTTGTTGCGCTGAATCTCGCGTTGTTTTTGCACCCAGCCCAGCAGGCGTTGCGCCGCGGTGTCTTGCGGATCCTTGGCGATGAGGGCCTTGGTGCGGGCCTCGGCGTCTTCCCACCGCCCTTCGTTGGCGAGCTTCAAAATCTCCTTCACCTCGGCGTCGTTGTAGGCGCTGTAGAGGATCTTGGGTTCCTTTTCCTGCTTGGGTGGCGCTTCCGGCTTGGCGCTGGCAGCCTCGGGCTTGGTGGGTGAGGCGGGAGCGGTCTTGGCCGGGTTGCTGGCCGCCGGCTCAGCACCCTCTTCATAGCGCCGGCACGCGGTGGCCGCCACGAGCACCACCAGCAGGGCGAGGCCTGTGCGCCACCACCGATTTCCGTACAAACTCCACATAATTAGCGAGATCGACGTAGCGAGAAGCCGGGGCATTCAGCGCGCGCACCGCCAGCACTTTGACCCGCCCTCAGCCTCAATGAACGGATTTGGTCTGGTCCGGGACCGGAAAGAAGGCGTCACGGTGCCCCCGCCGTTTCAGACTACGACGAAAGGTTGCAGAATCGCGGCGCAAATGGCCAGTCCGAAAGCAGGCCTGCAAAAGGCTTCCGCCTGGCGTGATCCACCGCGAATTCGCACCGCGCGCGGTGAATTCAGGCAAGGCCTGCCACCACCGATTCAATGATCTCCAAGCCTTCCTCGGCCTCGCGGCGGGTCAGGTTCAGGGCCGGGAGGAGCCGCACCACCTGCGTTCCGGCCGGCACGGTGAGCAGGCCGGCCGCGTGCAGGCGGTTGACACACTCCAGCGAAGGCGGGTTGTCGTTGCCCGCCAGGGCGGTTAATTGCTCTTTCGGAGCCAGCTCGAAACCGAGCATCAGGCCGACGCCGCGCACGTCCCGAATCACCGTCGGATACCGGGTTGCCAGGCGCTGCAATCCGGTCTTGAGAATTTCGCCCAGCGCGCGGGCGTTATCCGCCAGTTGGTCCCGCGCGATGATTTCGAGGATTTTTCCAGCCACGGCGCAGGCCAGCGGCGTGCCGCCGAAAGTGGTGGCGTGCAGGCCGGGTCCCAGCAAATCCGCGTACGGCGCGCGCACCCAGAAGGCGCCGATCGGGAACCCGCCGCCGAGCGACTTGGCCATGGAAACCGCGTCCGGCAAGAAGCCTTCGCCGCCGGGCACGCCTTCCAGCAAGCGTTGAAAACTCTGGAAGCGCCCGCTCCGGAAATGGCCGCATTGGACGCCGTCCATGAGCAGCAACAGCTTCTTCTCGTCGCAAAGCTGGCGCAGGCCGAGCAGGTATTCGGGCGTGGCGGGCGTGATGCCGCCCTCGCCCTGGATGCCTTCGATGAGCACCGCCACGGTGGCAGGCGAGAGCGCGTCGCGGACGGCGGCCAGATCGTTGAACGGCACGTGCCGGAAGCCCGTGGCCATCGGTTCGAAGCCTTTCTTGACTTTGTCCTGACCCGTGGCGGCGATGCCGGCCAGCGTGCGGCCGTGGAAGGAATTCTGCGCGGTCAGGATTTCGAAGCGGCCTTCGTCGTGGCCGAACCGCCGCGCCAGCTTGAACAAACCTTCGTTGGCCTCGCCGCCGCTGTTGGCGAAAAAGACTTTGCCGGGGCCGATTAACTTGACCAGCGCCTGCGCCAGCCGGCCTTGCGGCTCGTGGTAGTACAGGTTAGACACGTGCACCAGGCGCTGGGATTGTTCGACCAGCGCTGCGGTCACCTCGGGATGGCTGTGGCCCAGGCAACAAACCGCGATGCCGCCGCCGAAGTCGAGGTAACGCTTGCCATGCACGTCCCAAAGCTCGCTGCCGGCCCCGCGGGTGAAGGCAAGGTCGAAGCGGCGGTAGCTGGGCACGACGTATTGCTGGAACAGCTTTTGGACGGTCTCGAATTCGTTCCGCACGATCGGCGGCATCGGAGGCAGGATTTCTTTCATGGAAAATACAAAGTGAGCGTTGACCGGACGGGTGCGGCGCGCCGGTTCAGAACTGGTCTTCCTTTTCCTTGAACAGGAGGTTGAACGTGGTCAGTGAACCGTAGGAGCGGGTGATGTATTGCTGCCAGTCGAACTTCTCGGCGGAGGAGAGTTTTTCGTCGGCGTTGAGCTTCTGTTCAAGCACGCGGAGGTTGTTTCGCACCATGACGATTTTGTGGAAAAACACTTCCAGTTCGATCTCCTTGGTCTGGAGAGTGGGATCGGCCGGGTGCAGCACCAACCGCCCGCCGCGCCAGCGCTGGCCGAGCTGGGGCACCACGCTTTGCGGCGACTCGATGCCCAGCGCCTGGATCGTGGCCTCCGCCGCCTGGCGCAACAGCGAGGCGAGCGGCAGGTCCAGTCCCGTGACGGCAGCCTGGGGCTCGGCGGGTGCGAGGCCGCTGGCTTCCGGGGCGACTTCGCGGCGTGTGCCGTCGTCGAAATCCACGGTTGCGGTGTGCTCGGTGAGGGCCTTGACCGTGCCCAGTCCATACTGCGGGTGCTTCATCCGCAGGCCGATGTGGAGCGATTCGATGTTCATGGTTGCCGCGAAAGAAATGACGGGGTGGCTTGTGACCGGCAGGTTCTCTGCCGACTGAGCGGAATCGGCGGCCCCGGAACAGGACGGCGCCGCCGATCGCTCCCCCGTGAGTGGCCGCTGGCGCCGAGCCGTAACCATTCGGCCGGACCGTGACCGGTCCCCGGTCGCCGCGTGGGCAAACGGGTCATCGCGTTGAAGCGGATTGCGTGGTGGGCATTCACGGTTCAGCAAAGCATCGTGAGCGGACTTGCCTTCAAGAAAAGCGGGCGGCTGGCCTGCCTTCGGACCGGCTGCGACCGGAGACCGGTCGCGGTCCAATGGCAGGGATAGTTACGGCACCAGCGTGAGCGAGCAACTGGGCCGGCCCACCACATCGTCGGTGGTCAGGCGGGGGAACGGGCGCTGCAGCGGAATGAATGCCACGGGGGCCGTCCCGTCCTTGTGGTCGAGCCAGCGCTCCAGCATGTGGTCGGCGAGCAGCCAGGAAGCGCCTGCCGAATCGACCGCCTCGAGTTTGACCCAGAGCACCCGCCAGCCGGGATTGGGGCCGTTCATGCCGTTGAGGAGCAGCAAGGCGGTGATGTCCTCCAGGTCTGGCCCTGACGGCACCGCGGCCTCGTAAATGTCCAGCTTGCCCACCTCCAAGTCGCCGGGCCGCGTGGGCACCTCATAGACGCGGCCCGCCGTGCGGCCACCGAAAACGAGGTAGATGCGGGCGTTGGTGCCGGAAAAAGGTTCCGAGCCGGTCTTCAGAGAAAGCTTGAGCTTCGTCAGTGTCGCCATGGTCTTGCGCGTCGCGTGGCCTTGGGGCTCCGCGACCGCGCCACATAACAATGACCGTCGAGCCGTGGCAAACCGAAACTCGGTTTTGCCACCGAGACGCAGAGTGCAGAAAGATTTCACCGGTCCGCGGTCCTCGGCCAGAGACCGAAAACTGGGGGCGGATCACCCGAACTCCTGGGTTTCGAGGTTTCGAGTTTAGACGTCGCTCGCAAGGTGACCAAGCGCGGAGCGCCGGTTTGTGACTGGCTTTGAGCTTGCACAGACCGTAAGCCGGCTGGAAGCCGGCGCCCGCAACTTCCCCCGGCCTTGGACTTGAGTCTGCGCGGGTTGCCCCGTCATGTCCGGGGGACCGCGACCGTCCCGGTCGCTCCGGTCGGCGTCCCGCCGGCCGGCTGGCGTGGAGGAGGACGAAAACGGATTGGTTTTCCAGTGCCGGGCCGGGCGGTTCTTTGGCCGGTGGCCAATAACTGGGGGCGCCGCGCTTCCCCAAAACGGGCGCGATCCGGAATTGCCCAGGACAAACAAAAAGGGACCGGGCGTGTGCCCGGTCCCCCGTGAGAGGTCTGCTTGCAGGTTTACTGCTTGATGCGACCGAAGAGCATCGTTCCCTGTTGCGAGAACGTGTACGGGCTGGTGGCCCCGGTCACGTCCTGCCACGGGCCGGTCACTGCCGGCGCCGCCTGCAGCGTGCCACCGCCGGTCCACTCGACCGTGACGGTGCCGTCTGCGTTCTTCTTGATGCTGGTGAACTGCGGCTGCTCGCCGCCACCGCCGGTTGCCGGGGCGAACAACAGGTAGTCGAAGTCGCCGTTGCGATCGTTGAAGCGGAGGGTCTTCGTGCCGCTCAGGTCGATCGACACGATGCTGTTGGTGCTCGCGGCATCCTTCAACGGCACCAGGGCGTTGTTGCCCCAGCCGCCGGTCGTCGGCGCGTCAAACGCACCGAGCACGGTGCTGGCGCCGCCGGTCACGTCCATCAGGTTGCCGCCGATGCGGGTGGGTTTGGTCGTGGCGTCGCCGTGCGAGAGCGCGGCATAGACGTTGTACTTCCCAGCCGGGAAGGTGCGCGTGTAGTTGAACCACTTGCCTTCGCCCATCCAGCCCAGCCGGAAGTTGGCCACGACTTCGCCCAGACCGCGGTCGCGGTCGCTGCCGAAGCTCACGGGCACGTTCAGGCTGCTCGGATACCGGTAGTACGGATTGTCCACGGTGTTCGGACCGTTGTAGTCCGTGCCCGCGACGGCGCTCAGGCC
This sequence comes from bacterium, assembly GCA_021839785.1. The sequence continues at coordinate 6,646 of JAKCAB010000082.1, forward strand.
GGCGTAGGCGCCGCCCGTGTAGGGCATGACGCTCGCCTCCGGCTTGCTCTGGCCGCCGTTGTAGTCGAAGTCAACGGCTTCGATGGAGAACACCGGCGTGGCCGGCAGGCCGACGATGAACTGCCAGTTCACCGTGCGGTCGCCGAAGGTCAACGCCACGGCGTTCGTGCTGCCCGCGGCGAAACCGCCGGCCGGTTTGTAGGTCACCGTCACGAGACTGCCACTCTTGGTGGCCGTCGGCGTGACCGCCGCGCCGTTAATGGTCATGGACACGCTAGCGGTGTCGATGGTGCCCGCGGCCTGGTCGAGGACGGCGGTAACCGTCGCA
>JAKCAB010000291.1 GCA_021839785.1 bacterium
TCGGTGTCCACAAACTCGAACCCCAGCCGCACGGCGACGACGTGGCCTACGCTGGTCTTGCCGCAGCCCATGAACCCCGTCAGCGCGATGTTGCAAATCCGGCGTTCGGGGTTCATCGCCGTCGCTTTCGGGGCGGCAGCTCGGCCTGGTGGGCGCGCCAGACCAGCCGCAAGCCTTCCAGGGTCAAACCGGGAACGACGGCGCTAATGTCAGGAATTTGCCGTGCCATGAGGGCAGCGTAACCGCCGGTGGCCAGAACCGGAAGCCCCTTCACGCCCAACTCGCGCCGCAACTCGCCCAGCAATTCGCGGATCATGCCGCGGTAACCGTGCACCGCGCCCACCAGCATCGCCTCCCGCGTGTTCCGGCCAATCACCGCGCGCGTCTCGCGGATGCGGATGCGCGGCAGCAACGCGGTCTTTTCGTGGAGGTAATCGGTCATCGCCGCCAGACCGGGCGCAATGATCCCGCCGATGTAATCGCCGCGGCGGTCCACCACGTCCAGCGTCACCGCGGTCCCAAAATCAAGGACGATGACCGGCGCGCCGACGCGTTGCCGGGCCGCCACCGCGTTCGCCAGCCGATCCGGGCCGATCGAGGCCGGCCGCGGATAGCGGATGCCCAAACCGCGGAGCGTCTGGTGCGTGAGTTCCAGCGGCGTGACCTGCCACCGCCGGCGCACAGCCGCCACCGCCCGCGGCGTGGCTTGCGGCACCACGCTGCACAGCGCCGCGCCGGTGACCGAAGCCGCGCCCGCAAACCGCGCCAGGTCGGCCGGGAGGTCTGAGTTGGTCCAGGCGGCGGTCGGCAGATCGCATTGCCGAATCGCGCCGGTTTCGCAGGCAAGACCGACGTGGGTGTGGGTGTTGCCGATGTCGAGCAGGAGGAGTGTCATGGGCAAAGTCTCCGCGGGCGATGTGCCGGGGCGGGCCTCATGGGCGCAGCGTCACGTCCCCGCCGGTGACGCATTCGAGGCGGCCGTAATCGGTCCGCAACAGCAACGAGCCGTCCTGATCCAACGCCTCCGCCCGCCCGCGCAACCGCCGCTCGCCGATGCTCACTTCGAGGTCGCGGCCCAGCGTCGTGCAAAGCGCCTCCCACTCGTCGGCCACCTCTTCAAACCGGCCGGTGGTCAGCCGTGCGTAATCCACCTCCAGTTCGCGGAGCACGGCCACCGCCAGTTCCGCGCGTGGCACCGGCTGGCCCGACTCGATCCGGAGCGAGGTCGCCCCGCGGCGCAACTCCGGCGGGAAGTCGCTGGCGGTCACGTTCACGTCCAGGCCGATGCCCAGCACCGCGTGGCGCACCCGGTCTTGTTCGCCGCTCAACTCGGTGAGGATGCCGCCGAACTTGCGCCCGCCCAGCAGCAGGTCGTTCGGCCATTTCACTTCCGGCCGCAAACTGGTTTGCGCCCGCACCGCACGGGCCACGGCCGTGGCGGCGGCGATGGTTAACTGCGTCATTTGCTGGGGCCGCAATCGCGGGCGCAACAGCACCGAAAACCACAGGCCCTTGCCTGCCGGTGAAACCCAGCGCCGGCCCAGGCGGCCGCGTCCGCGCGTCTGCGCTTCGGCGAACACGACCACACCTTCCGCCACGCCATCGCGGGCCAGCTTTTCGACCACGTCGCTGGTCGAGGTCGTGGCGCGAAAGACGCGGATGTCGCGCCCGATCAACTGGGGCTTGCCCAGCCGCGAAAGCAAGTCGTCCGCGTGCAACAAATCGGGCGTGCTCAACAACCGGTAACCGTGATGCGGGCTGGCCGTGATGTCGTAACCGAGCGCCCGCAATTCCTGAATGTGCGCCCAGACGGCGGCCCGGCTGATGCCGAGCTGGTGGGCAAGGTCCGCGCCGGAAACGGCGTCGCGGCCGGCTTCGCGCAAGGCGGTGAGGATGATGGCGTCGCGGGTCATGGCAGGCCGGGGAAGTGGCGGCTCAGGCGTCGGCCGTTTCGAAATCCAAGGCCACGTCCACCGCCGGTGCGGAGTGCGTGAGCGCGCCCACGGAAATGAAGTCCACGCCCGTCTGCGCGATGGCGCGGACCGTTTTCAGGGTGACGCCGCCGCTGGCCTCGGTGAGCGCCCGGCCTTGGACCAGCGCCACCGCCTTCCGCAACGTGGCTGGCGACATGTTGTCCAGCAGGATGAAATCCGCGCCGGCCTCGGCCGCCTGCCGCACCTGTTCGAGGGTGTCCGCCTCGACTTCGACCTTCAGTCGCGGACAGGCCCGCCGGGCGCGCTGCACGGCCGCGGCGATCGGGTTCGGTTTCTCGCCCCGCGACGCCGCCAAGTGGTTGTCTTTGATGAGCACCATGTCGAACAAACCGATGCGGTGATTCCGGCCGCCGCCGCAAAGCACCGCATATTTCGAAAACCGCCGCCAGCCGGGCGTCGTCTTGCGGGTGTCCAGAATCTGGGCCTTCGTACCCGCCACGGCCCGCACGTATTTGGCGGTGAGCGTGGCGATGCCGGAGAGCCGTTGCACGAAGTTGAGCGCCGTTCGCTCAGCCGTGAGCAGCGCCCGCGCCGGCCCGGCCAGGCGCAACAGGGTTTGCTCGGCACGCAGCTTTTCGCCGTCCTTGGCCAAGCGCTCCACACGCACCGCGGAGGAAACTGCCTTGAAGGTGGCGGTGGCAAAGTCGAGTCCGGCCACCACCAACGGCTCGCGGGCGACCATTCGGGCCCGCGCCGGCAGCCGGGCCGGGACCAGCGCCAGCGTGGTGGCGTCGCCTCGCCCCACGTCCTCGCGCAGCGCCAATCGCACCGCTTCGTTGATCTCGCGCGCAGAGAGATTCATCCGCACATCCTGCCGCACTCGGCGCGGCGGGTGAAACCAAAACGACGGTCCCGCGATCGCGCCGGGCCCCTCGTTTTTCCTCGTGGGGCAATTGTTGTCGCAATTGCGACATTTTTTGCACCATGCGGCGCCTTGGCTGCCTGTTTTTCCCTGCGGGGCAACGGTCTTGGCGGTTCCGGCCGTTGGGAAGCGCTTGGCTCCTTGAGCCGCGGTCAGAAATTGAGCTGCGCCCAGATCGCGCCGCGCTTGCAGGCACCGCGGCACAAAGCCCGCTTGCCGCCGCTTCGCCGCGCGGGCAGGCTGCGGCCATGTCAGTGCCGGTGTTGACGGTGGAGCAAATGCGGGCTTGGGAACGCACCTCCTGGGACGCGGGCCGCAGCGAACGAGCGGTCATCGAGCGGGTGGGCCAACTCATCGCCGCCCGCCTCTGCCGGCTGACACGCTCTGGCGACCGCGTTTTGATCCTGGCCGGCAAAGGCCACAACGGTGATGACGCCCGCGGCGCCGCGCCGCATTTGGCGGGGCGCGAAGTGGAGTTGATCGAGGTGGTGGAACCCGGTTCCGCGCGCGAACCGTTGGCGGCCGCGCTGGCACGCCCACCCGCCTGGATCGTGGACGGCTTGTTCGGCATCGGGCTGAACCGTCCGCTTGGCCCAGACTGGATTCGGTTGATCGAACAGGTCAACGCCAGCGGCCGGCCGGTGCTCGCCGTGGACGTGCCGTCGGGTCTCGCCGCGGAAACCGGCGTGCCGCTGGGGGCGGCGATTCGGGCGCGGGTCACCGTCACGTTGGGCGCGCCGAAGGCCGGTTTGCTCCAGCCGATCGCCTGGGACCACACCGGCCGGCTGGAGGTCGAGCCGGAGATCGGTCTGGTCCCCTGCCCTTTTGCCGGCGAACGGCTTTGGACATTGCCGGAGGATTTCGCGGAGTTCCCAGCAGCCCGTCCCGTCGCCGGGCACAAAGGCGGGTTCGGCCACGCGCTGATCCTTGCCGGGTCACGCGGGTATCACGGCGCGGCGGTCCTGGCCGCACGGGGCGCGCAGCGGGCGCGACCCGGTCTGGTCACGCTCGGAACTTCAGCGGAGGTTTATGCGCCCGTCGCGGCCCAACTCCAGGCGGTGATGGTGGACGATTGGACCGGCGCACTGGCCAAACGAGCCAAGGTAACCGCCATCTTGGCCGGCCCCGGTCTCGCCGGCCGCGAGGTGTCCGCAGACTTCAAAGCCACAGTTGCGGAACTGTGGCGCTCGGCGCCGATGCCCGTCGTCGTGGACGCCAGTGCGCTGGACTGGCTGCCCGAAAGCGCCACGCCGGCGCCGGCGCCACGGGTCATTACGCCCCATTCCGGCGAGGCGGCGCGCCTGCTGGGCTGCACCGCCGACCACGTGCAAAGCGGGCGGATTGACGGGTTGCGCGCGCTTTCGCGGCGCCTGGGTGGATGTTGGGTTGCGCTCAAAGGTTTTCAGACCCTGATCGGCGCCGCCACGGGACCGGTCTGGGTGAACAGCTCGGGCGACTCGCACCTCGCCCAAGGCGGGAGCGGCGATGTCCTGGCGGGTTTTCTAACCGGCTTGCTGGCTCAGCCGGCGCTGCAGGCGGATGTCGGCCGCACGTTGAGGTACGCGGTTTGGCAACATGGCGCGGCGGGCGACCGGTTGAGCGAGGTCGCCCGGAATTGGACGCCGGAGGATCTGGCCGCGGCGCTGGGCAACTCCTGACCGCACCGCGCCGAGACCCACCGAATCGCGGCGGGCCGGCAGATCGAAAGCCACCCAACCGCCGGGCATAACGGGGGATGAAAGCGGACGGAAATTTCTGACCCGCAGCCCGATGTCGGCACGAAAATTTCTTCCTTGGACGCGGGTTGTCTGCTAGTCAAAGTCGAAACATGCGTCGCATCTACGTTGCGCTGATTGCGCTTATTTTGGGCGGGCTGGTCGCCAACGGCGTTTGGGCCGGCGAGTTCAAGCTCTTGGACGAATCGACCATTTACGGCGACGTGGCGGACTTCAACGAGACCGGCGTGGTTTTCAAGCTGCGGACCGGCGGCTTCTCCGAGCGCATTTCCTGGAGCAAGTTTTCCCAGGCCGCGCTCAAAACGCTCGCGGAAGACCCCAAGGCCAAGGAATTTGCCGAGCCGTTCATCGAAATCCCGCCCGAAGCCCGCCCCCGCCCGAAGCCGAAGCCGGTGGTGTTGAAGGAAGTGCCGCGCGTGGAACTGCCCGCCGGCCGCGCGACCTTTTTCAGCTCCTTCGGCGCACCGATGGGGCTGCTGATTCTGGCGATGCTTTACGGCGCGAACCTGCTGGCGGGATTCGAGATCGCCAAGTACCGCAACCGCCCCGTGGCCGTGGTGTGCGGTCTGTCGGCGCTCGTGCCGTTGGTGGGACCGCTGATCTTCCTGGCGTCGCCTACACTGATCGAGCACGCCTCGGAAGAATCGCTCGAAGCGCCGGTCATGGAGGAGGCGGCCCCAGCCGTCGCGGGCGGCGGTGTCGCGGCCAAGACCTCGCGCTCGCTGGGCGCCGTGGGCGTCCCGCCGCCACCCAGCGGCACCGGTCTCAAAGTCGCCGCCGTCGCCAAGGGCGGGGGCGGAGGCCACGTGGAGCCCAAGATTTACAAACGTGGCGATTACACGATGAACCGCCGGTTCATCGAAACGCAGTTCTCCGGTTTCTTCCGCATCGTGCCCAGCGAGGCGGAGAAGGACTTGGTGCTGGTGATCAAAACCCCCAAACAGGAATACATCGCCAAGCGCATCAGCCGCATTTCTACGAACGAGATGTTCGTGGTGCCCATCCAAGCTGGCGCCAAGGAAATCAACGTCGGCTTCGGCGAAATCGCCGAAATTCAACTCCGGCACCGCGACGACACCGGTCGCGCCTGAACCGAGCATCGTTTCGCGAGTCTGCCGGCATGAAACTGAAGACGATCCTGCTCTTCGGCGCCCCCGGTTGCGGCAAAGGCACGCAAGGCAAGGCGCTGGGCACCCTGCCGGGTTACTTCCATTGCTCCTGCGGGGAAGTGTTTCGCAGCCTGCGCCTGGACAGCGAACTGGGCCAAGTGTTCGTGAAATATTCCAGCCAAGGCCAACTGGTCCCGGACGAACCGACCGTCCAGCTCTGGCGCGAGTTCATCCAGAACAGCCAGCGCGCCGGCCGGTACGAACCAACGGCGGACCGGTTGCTCCTGGACGGCATTCCGCGGAACGTCCGCCAGGCAGAACTGCTGCGCGACACGTTGGAGGTGCGGGCCATCTTGCATCTGACCAGTCCCGACCCGGGACGGTTCGTCGAGCGCCTTCAGCGGCGGGCGCTGCGGGAAAATCGGCTCGACGACGCCAAATTGGAGGTCATCCAGGATCGCCTTCTCACCTACGAGCGCGAAACCAAACCCGTGCTCGATTTTTACGGTCCCAAGGCGCTGCACACCGTGGACGCGACGCAGACGCCGATCCGCGTCCTCCAGGACATTCTGACGATCTTGGTGGCGCTCTGACGAGTCATGTCCGGCCAGTTTCGCGATCTCATCGCCAGCGAGCTTTACTGTCCCAAGTGCGCCCGCTCGCAACCGCTTCGCGAACGGCTGTTGTTGATCCTGCCGGACGGTGAACTGCACGAGTATCTGTGCCGCCGCTGCGGAACTTCGCTGGGCGAGCGCAAAGTGACCGGTCCGCGCATCGCCCCGCCGCCACCGCCAGGTCGCCGGCAACCGCCCAGTGCCGGCCTGGCACCGCGGCCCCCGCGAGGTTTGCTCCGCTGAGCCAGCTTACCTTCCCCGCGCTGTGCACCCCGATTCCAATGCCGCCGCCGACAGCTCTCCGCAGCCGCCGGCATCGCCGTTGCGCCTGGTTTTCTTCGGCACCGCCGAACTCGCCTGCCCCAGCCTCGCCGCGCTGGCGCGCACGCCGGAGTTTCAAGTGGGGGCGGTGGTGACCCAGCCGGACCGCCCCAAAGGCCGCGAACTCAAGCGCCAGCCCTCGCCGGTCAAATCGCTGGCGCGCGAACTCGGACTGCCGGTCTGGCAACCGGAACGCTGCCGGGCGCCCGCGTTTCTGGATCAACTGCGCGCCGCGGCGCCGGCGCTCATTGTTGTGGCCGCCTACGGGCAACTGCTGCCGCCGGACCTGCTCGCGATTCCTCCGCTCGGTTGCCTCAACGTCCACACCTC
>JAKCAB010000149.1 GCA_021839785.1 bacterium
CACCCGCTATTTCCTCGGCTTGAGCGGTCTCTCGGAAGCGTGGTTAAACCCGCAATTGGACCCGGTCCAGAAGCGCTTTCGTGACTTCCTCCCGTTTGGGCTCATCCAGGACAAGCCCGGCGGCGCGATTCAAGTGGTCACGAACACGCCGGGGCCGTTCGCGGTGATCGAATTCACGGGCGCCTTGCCGCGCGCGAAGCTGTACGCGCACTGGCAAATCCTCACCAACGGCACCGACACCCTCCAGCGCCTGGCGGATCCCGCGTTCGATCCGAACCAAACCGTGCTGCTCGCGCCGGTCGATGGCTTGCCCACGCCGGCCGGCAGCACCAACGCCCCGGCCGGCACGGTGACCTTTGCCAGCTACGCGCCCAAACGCGTCACGCTCAAAACGCAGTCCGACGCGCCGACGATCCTGCTCTTGAACGACAAGTTCGATCCGCACTGGACCGTCACCGTGGACGGCGCGCCGCAGCCGTTGCTGCGCGCGAATTTCCTCATGCAAGGCGTCGCGCTCCCGGCGGGCGCCCACACGGTCGAATTCGCCTTCCACGTATCCTTGCTGCCGCTTTGGGTGAGCCTGGCAGGTTTGGCGGTCACCCTCGCGCTCGTCGGGTGGCTCGGCTGGGAACGCCGCGCGGCGCGGGCAACGGTGGCTTGAGCGGCGGCCTGGACGTTTCAGTGGAGCATCGGTGTCCAACCGGCTTCGGCGATTCGGATGCGGAAAACCGACCGCCAGTCGGCGCACCATCCGCCGGCGTGTGAAAGGTCCGGCCTTGCCCGCGGAATCCGGCCAGCCGCGCCGTTCAAGGCGGCGGGGGCGGGATAGCGTTCGTGGCGGCGGCCGGTGGCATTCCGGCTTTGCCAAAGCGCTCGTGCTCGCGCAAGCGCTTCTGCTGGTCGGGCGTTAAGAATTGCTCGATCCGGCGATAATCCCGCTCCATGAGGGTGCGGATGCGCTCGAAGGTCTCATGGTGAATCTTCTCCGCTTCCGCGGTGCCGGCTTCGACGATGGGGCGAATCTGGCCAGCCTGTTCTTCCGTCAACGCCAAATCGGATTTTAGCCATTCCATGACGCGCTCCGCCATCGCTCGCGGGTCCGGCGGGCGGAAGAACGCGCGCCGGCCCAAATCGAAGCCGACGAAGCCGCCCGCGAGTGCGCCAACCAGAAAGACCGCCGCGACGTAGGCCGCCGCCTTGGCTTTGGACACGCGGTTCACGGCAGAATGGCGAGGTTGGCCACGGCGTTGGCCGTGGTGAACACGTCGGCCGAGCGACCGGGCATGCGGCTGACGCTCAAGGCCACGACCGCCAGGGCGACGATCCCGGCGAACGCCAGGCCGCGGCGGAACATCGGCAGCCAATCCGCGTCGTCGCGCTCCGCGCCGCGCCGCCAGGCGCCGAGAAGGCGGGCTTCGGTGGCGAAGGACAGGCGGGGTTCCTCCGCCGGCCAGGCCGCGGCCGCCGCTCGCAGGAGCCGCTCCAAAGGATCTCTGTTTTTCATTTTAGCTTGGTCTCCATCAAGGCGCGGAGGTGTTTGCGGAGCTTCTGCCGCGCGCGGAAGGCCCGCACCCGCACCCGCGTGGTGCTCCACCCGGTCAGGCCGCGGATTTCCTCCAGCGTGCGCCCTTCCAGGTGCAGCCAGGTGACGACCAGGCGGTCTTGCGGCCCCAGGCGATCCAACAGTTTCTCGACCAACTCGCGCGACGCCAGGCTCTGGGCCGCCGTCAGGTCCGCTTCATTCGCCGCCAGGCTGCGCACGACCTCCTCCTGTTCTTCGCTGAGGTCGGCCCAGCGCAATTCCGGTCGCACCCGCTCGCGCTGCAACTCGTTGATGCAGGTATTCACCGCGATGCGCGAGACCCAATGCTCCAGCGGCACCGCGCTCGAAAACTGGTGCAGTTTGGCGAACACCTTCATGAACACGTTTTGCACCAAGTCTTCTTCGGCGGTCCGGCGCGGCAGATGCGAGCGCACAATCCGCAGAATAACCGGGTAAAGGTGCCGGACCAAATCGCGGGCGGCGGCTTCATCGCCTTGCCGCACCCGTTCGACGCAGCCCTGGGCGTCCCAACTCGGTTCATCCATAGGCAGTCCGGCGTGGCCATGTCAGCACTGATGACCGCCCACGCCCATCCAGAGTTACAAAAGACGCAGTGTGTCCGGCATTTCCCAGTCCTGGCAAGACCGACTCCGCCGCGCGGCCAAGACCAGTCGCGAAACGCTCACTTCGCACCCTGGCCGGGCACGACCAGCCGGTAAAACCGCTGGCCGGGCGGCGGCGCGGTCGGGTCCGCGACCTCCGCCACCCGCGTCGCCTGCGAGTCCGACGAAACCGCCGGCACCCCCGCCAGCACGTGCCAGTCGCCGGTGTCCACCGCGTCGCGGTAAAGCACCGAGTAAGTCCGGTTGGCCACGGCCCGGAACCGCAACACCGCGCCGCCGGCGCTTTCGATGCGCTCGACCTCCAGCCGGCTCGCCGGATCGCGCGGGTCGGTGCCGGCGAGGAACTCCTCCAGGTTGTTGGCCCCGTCGTTGTCCGCGTCGGCCACCGCGTCGTTCGGATTCCTGGGATCGAAGTTATGCGCGGTCTCGAACGCATCCGGCAAGCCGTCGCCATCCGTGTCGGGCACGTCCACGACCTCGAGATGCGCCGTTTGACTGGCGATGCCCGGCAACGGCCGGACGCGGTTGACGATCACGACGCTGTAATCCCCGGCGTCGCCGGCCTGGAGATTGTCGAGCGTGAGGAAGTCCACGTAAGCCGCGGCGGTGTGGCGGGCCAGCACGGCGCCGTTTTTCTGCCATTGGTAGCCGATGGGCAGTTCGGCCGCGTTCGTCACCGCCACGCCGAACGTGACCGTTCCGCCGCGGGCGCCGGTGAGGGCCACCGGCTGTTGCACGATCACCGGCTCCGCCAACACGGTCAGCCACGCGGCCTGGCTGGCGGCGGTCAGGGTGCCGTCGTTCACCAACACATCGTAGTCGCCGGCGTCGGTGGCTTGCACGGCGGCCAGTTCAAGAGTCGCGCGAGTAGCCCCCGGCACGAGCAGGCCGTTGCGGCGCCACTGGTACGAAAGCGGCGAAACGCCGGCGGCAATCACCGAGAAACTCACCGGGTCGCCGGCGGCGGCCTCCACCGAGGCGGGTGGCTGCAAAATGCTTGGCGGGCTGGCGACCAGCACCGGCGCCACCGCGCTGTCGCGGGCCGCGTTTTCGTTCCAAACCACCACCTGGTACGCGCCGGACTGCGCCGGCTGGGCGTTGCTCAAAATTAGCGTGGCCGCGGTGGCGCCCGTCAGGTTCGCGCCGTCCCGCCGCCACTGGTAATGCAGTTCCCCCGCGCCGCTGGCTGACACGGACAGCGTTACGTCGGTGCCGGGCGGCGCGGTTTGGGCCAGCGGTTGCTGGACGATCACCGGCGGTGGCGCGCTGACCCACGCGCGGCCGGGCGTGGGCGGAGCGGCGGTCCAGTTCGCCGGGTCATTGCCGAACGCGGTTTCTTCAAGCCGTTGGAGCGAGAAGCCCAGTCCGTCCGCCGCCAGCGGCCAGGGCGTTTCGTCCCGGTAGGCGACCCGGTCGATCAACACGTCCGTGACCACGGTCCCCGCGCCGTAATTGCGGACCAGGTCGGGCTGGATCAATTCCGCGCTATTGTGGTCGTTCGCAAGTTTGCCGTCGAACGGTCCGAAGAGCCGGGTGCTGGCGTCCAAACCGAAGGCCGCGCGGAAGCCGGCGGCGAAGTCCGGCTGCGCCACCGGATCGAAGCTCACCACCAGCACGCGCTCGCCGGCCGCGAGGAATGTGTTCGTCGGAAACGCGAACTGGACCGCGTCGCGGAGGCGCCACGTGTTGGTCGGCGCGTTCGGATCGAACAACGGAACCGCGGCGCCGCTCAGATTGTGGAGTTCGATGAATTCGTGCTCGGTGTTGTCCCAGTACGCTGCGTTCGTGAACACGTCCGGCGGGTGGTACATCACTTCGCTGATCGCCACCGGGCCGACTCTCGGTCCGACGTTGGTGGCGCCGAGGCTGCGCGCCGTCTGCCGCACCAAATGTTCCTCGCCGGTGCTGGTCACGTACCGGCCAAGGCTTTCGCCGTTCAGCGTCGCGCCGAACGGGAAGCCGTGGAGGTAGCCCGTCAATTGCCCCGCCGCGTCGGCCGACAGCAGGTACGCCTCGTCGCCGGCCGCGCGCAAGGCGAAGCTGGGCGGCACGCCGGGCGTGGGGTTGAAGTCCTGTTCGGTGAAGACCGCGAAGCCCCCGGCCGGGAGCACCGTGCCGGCGGGAAGGCGAAACTTGGGCGTGCGCCGGTCGTCGGTGAGATACCAACCGCTGATGTCCGCCGGCGCCGCGGTCGGGTTGAACAGCTCGATCGAGCCCAGCAGAGGTGGGTCGGTGTGCGCCAGCACTTCGTTGACGAGCACCCGCGGGATCGCCGGCGCCGGCGGTTCGGCCTCGCCCGGCGTGCCGCCCAGCACCGTGCCGGTGCGCCAACCGCTGGCCGCGTTCCAAAGCGTCGCCGCCTGCGTTTCGTCCGCCGCCACCAGCGCGAAGCCGAGACCATCCGTCGCGGGGCGCCATGACGAGGCATATTTGAAATCGAACACGGTTTCCTGCGTCGGCCCGACCAGGCGCAAGCGTTCGCCATCGTTGTCCAAATTGCCGGTGTACTCCCCGGCCACGTTCGCCACCGGCCCATAACGGCGGGCAAAGGCGGCCGCGTTCTTGACCAGCACCACCCGCGCGCCCGGCGCGAGCGTGGCCACCTGGCCGGTGGCAAAGGCAAACTGGATGCCTTCGACGAACGCGAAGCCGCGCAAGTCGAGCGGCGCGGTCCCGCGGTTCTTGAGTTCGATGAACTCGAAGTCGCTCGCGTCATTGGTGTCGGTGACGGCCGGCCGGGCGGGACGGTACATCAGTTCGGTCACGACCAGCGCCGGCGTTTCGGCCACGAAAGTGGTCGCCGTCGGCCCGCTCCATTTTAGGCCACTACGCACGCGCGCCACCACGCGACAGTTGCCGGGGAGAGCCATCGGCCCGGCGTAGGCTTTGGCCTGCGTGGCAATGCCACCGCCGGGGGCCCGTGGATCCGAGCCGTCGAGCGTGTAATAAACCGTGCCGGTGGCCGCGCTGATGGTCAGCGGCAAACCCGGCGAAATGCCGCCGCCCGCGCGGTCGAAGTCCGGCGCGCGCACGAACTGGCGGTCGATCCAAGCGTAGCGCTGGCTGATCCAGTTCTTCAAGTTGGTGACGATCTCGGCGTAAGTCCGCGGCTGGGAGTAGATCGGCGGGTTTGGCCAAATGTAGGTGCCCAGCCGCGGCCAGCGCTTGAAGTCGCGCACCTGCGCTTCGTCGAGGTACGCGGCCATTTCGTCCACGCGGGCGAGGAGGTTCGTGGCGTTGAGGATATTCGTCCGCAGTTCGCTCCAGCGGTCGGCGATGCGCTGGTTGAAGTCCGGGTCGCCCGCGGCGCCGGTGCCGTAGGTGGTGCCACAGATCAACCGCCGCAGCCAGACGTGCTCGTTCTCGCCGATCAATTGGTAATACCAGCCGTTCGGGTTCGCCCCATCGAGGTAGTCGGCGTTGCCGAAACTCAGGTTCCAGTCCCAGATCGGGTCCATCGCCAGCTTGCCGCCGCGATCCTTGTGCATGTAGTTGCTCAGCCGGTAGCCGTCGATCTGCTTGGCGAACTCGACCATCCAGTGGTTGTCCACGAACGAGTCCACGTCGATGTAATACGAGTAATGGTTCGTGCCGGTGCGGGTGAGCCAGTCGCTGGCGTACAGGGCCTTCTCGAACTGGACGAGGTAATTGCGGATCCAGGCCCGCTGCGCCGGCGTGATCTCGCGCGGTTTGGGCTCGTGGTATTTGAGCGTCTGCGCGGAGAAGCCGCCGCCACCCGCGGTGCTGAAGCTCTGGTCGCCGGGGCTGTCCTTGTCCTTTTTGATCATGTAACCGCCGGTGATTTCCGGCTCGGCGTTTTGCTGGGGCGTCAAGCGGGCGATGTCCACGCGGTGGTCGTCCACCTTGATTTTCTCGACCAACAGATAAATGCCGGCGTAGTCGCGCGGGTACTCCAACCGGCTGGTCGTGGTATGCACGAACAACTCCACGAACCGCCGGCGCGGCGCGTAATGCCCCATCTTTTCGTGGAGTTCGTAGGCGAGGAAGTTCTGGAGAAACGGCTTGTCCGAATACGGCGCGTACAAGACCCAGTCGGACTCGGCCGGCAGGCCCAACAACGGCACCTCCACGTCCGCGCCGGTGGCGTCGTCCAGCTCCAGGTTGTACGCCTTTTTGGGAAAGCCCAGCGAGGATTGGCCGCGGTACTCGATCTGCGCTTTGCCCTGAAAATCCGGTGTCGCCACCAACGCGGCCCGCCCGCGAAACGGCTCGATCGTGGTCACGAACGCCGGAATGCGCGAGTCCGTCGCCACGCCGCGACCCGCGGTGTTGAGGATCATCAGCGGCAGATTCGAACTGAAGTTGGTCAAAGTGGTGCCGGTCAGTTCGTAAGTCCGCACCTCCACCGGGCCCGGCAAAAGACCGTCTTCGAAAACCCGCGCGTGAACCACCTGGCTGCGGGTGAGCTCGATCGGCGCGGTGTACTCCGGCGAAGTCGCGGTCGGCACGGTGCCGTTCAGCGTGTAGCGGATCGTGCCCGCCGGCGCGGTGATGGCCACGCCCAGGCTGGCGTTCGTGTACACGCCGCCCGGCAGCGAAAACACCGGCGCGGGCGCGAACCCCGCCCCGCTGGTCGCATTCGCTGCGCCCGGTGTGGGCGTCGTGAAAAAGCCCACGAGGCCCGGGTCCGCGGCGTCCCGGCCGTACGAGACATCCGGCGTTTGCGGCGGGTACGCCGGCTTGAATTCGGAAACCACCCTGCCCTGCGGGTCCAGCAAACCGAGGTACTCGCCCCCGGCGCTCAACTTGAAGTTGGTGTGCAACGGCAGGC
>JAKCAB010000164.1 GCA_021839785.1 bacterium
GGTGAAGCCGGTGACGGTCTGGCCGCCGTCCAGGTCGTCGATGATGAAGCCTCCCTGCTGGCTGCCGACCGCCTTGGTCAGCTTGAGGATGCCGTCCTCGATGACCCCCGCGCTGGCATCGCCCTGGTCCCCATACAAGGTGGCACCTGGCGGTGTGGTGCTGAAATCGGTGTTGAACGTCCCCGCCTGGCCCGAGCCCGCGGTCAAGCCCGCCAGCAGAGAGGGCAGCACGACCAATCGACTGAGTGCGTGTTTGCTCATAATGCGCTGTTTGTTGTGTTGGGTTGTTGGTTGCCTTTGTGTCCCGGCAGGCCACCGCTGGATGCTTCCAGCGCTTGGCCGAACAGCGCGCTGGGGTGCAAAAGCCGGCGATGACATGCATGGGCCACGGTTTGGATGCACGGGTGGCAGGCTAAGGGAATCGCTTGGGAAGCCGCAAGCCGAAAGCACGAATGAAGCCGGAATGAAGCCGGAATGAAACAAGTGTCACGCATCAGCCACCCAAACGCTGCCGGTCCACCGAGCGCAAAACGTGCAACGCCAGCCTGACCGCCCCCGGTCGGCCAGGCTCCACTTCACCGAGGCCTCACACCTCCCGCCACACGCCGGGCACGGGCACGGGATACCGCCCGTTCGCATCGGCGGTCACCGGCGCGGGGCTGTGCTCACTCAACCCGTCCACGTCGGCACAGAACTTGAAATCCGACGCCAGCGCCTCGTCCCAGGTGAGGGTCTGGCCGGAATGCACCGCCGCCCGGCCCATGATCGCGGCGAGGTTCGAGTAGGCCGCGCGCTTCGCCTCGTTGTGCGGCTTGTTGTTGCGGACGGCGTCGAGCAGGACGTTCCACTCGGCCTGCCACGGGTCCACCGTTTCGCGCTCGGGTCGCCACGCGGTGTTCGCGCGTTCGATCCGCTGGTCTTTGTACATCTGCACGGTGGGCGCGTGAATGTCGCCGGAGAACTGCGCGGCGCATTTGGTGCCGTGGACGAAAGTGGCGAAATCGTTCCGGCATTTCGGAATGTACCGGCCGGTGACCAGCGCCTTCGTGCCGTCGGCAAAGGTGTACTCGACCGAATAGGTGTCGAAGTTTTGCGCGCAATCGGTGCTGTCCGGCCCGCGCCCGCCCACGCCGTGCGCCATCACCGGCCAGCCGTCCTTGATCCAGCAGCACTCGTCGATCTGGTGGATCATCAATTCGAGGAAGATGCCGGAGGAGGTCCAGAAAAACTGGTACGGGATGCGGATTTGCGCCAGCAACTCGCTGGGTTGCGGATTCAACCGGCCCATCCGATAGCCCGAATCCATCCGGTAGGCACGGATCAACTGGATGTCGCCCATCGCGCCGTCACGCATCCGTTGAATCAACGCCTGCCGTGCCGAGGAATGGCGGCACATCACGCCCGCGCCGATCTTGAGGCCCTTCGCCTCCGCCGCTTCGCCGGCGCGGAGGATGCGTTTGATGCCGCCGGGGTCGGGCGCGAAATTCTTTTCCATGAAAACGTTTATGCCCTTGGCCACGGCGTATTCGACGTGAATCGGGCGGAAGGCCGCGTGGGTGGTGCACAACACCACATCGCCCGGCCGCAGCGCATCGATGGCTTTCCGATAAGCGTCGAAGCCGAGGAAGCGCCGGTCGGCCGGCACGTCGATGCGCTCGCCGTACTTCTCGCGCAAGGTCTGGTACGAGCGGGTGAGGCGATCCTCGAAAAGGTCCGCCATCGCGATGAGCTTGGTCGGCCCGCCGGGGGCTTCGAGGGCGTTGGCGACCGCGCCCGTGCCGCGTCCACCGCAGCCAATGATGGCAAGCCGGATCGTGTTGTCCTCCGCGGCGTGGACGTGCGGCAAGAGCACGCCGGCCAGAGCGGAAGCTGCGGCCGCCTGGCCGGTTTTGGCGATGAACTCGCGGCGGGTGGTGGTGGAAAGGTCAGTTGCTTTCATGGGAGGATTCTTTGTCTGTGGGGATTGGGTTGCGGCTAACAATCAGGCCTTGAGGTATTGCTTCGGGAACTTCCACGGCGCGCGGTACTCGGGCACCGCCAACCGCGCCGCTTCCTTGTCGCCGACAATTTCTTCCTTGGCCGGGTCGAACCGGATCGACCGCTGCAGCTTCAGCGACAGCAGGCTCAGCACGATCGGCACGTCCACGCGGGTGTGGTAAAACACGCTGCAACTCGGTTGCTGGCGCGACTTGATGCAGTCCAGCCACTCGCGTTCGTGGCCCGGCGACGGTGGGATGGAGGGCGGCGGCGGTTCCTTGCCTTCCATGCGCTTGCCTTCCGCCAGCACTTTGTACATGCCGTAGTTCGCGTACATCGTGCCGTTGGTGCCGTGGAAATAAATGCCCAGCCGACGCTCGGGTTCCTGCGATTTCATCAAGAAATCGTAGCTGTTGGTGAGCGACGACATCCAGGTGAGCGTGTGGTTCGGGTATTGCCAGAGCACCTCGTGGTGATCGTACGCGTCGCCGTCGTCTTTCAGGATGTACCGACCGCCAGCGGAACTGGTCACCGTTGGGTAGCCGAGGTCGAGCGCCCAGATCGGCAGGTCAATGATGTGCGGCGCCATGCCGGGCGTCCAACCGCCGCTGTAGGCCATCCACGAGCTGTGATAGTACGCGTCCGCTGCCAGGATCGGGTTGAACGGGCACTTCGGCGCCGGACCGCACCACAGATCCCAATCGAGGCCGTCCGGCAGCTTCAAATCCTTGGCATGGCCCACGCCGTCCGGCGACTGGTTCATCACGTTGAACGTCCGCACCGTGCCGACCGAGCCCAGCAAGCCGGCGCGGATGAACTCGACCACGCGCCGGTAGTTGTCACTCGCGTGGATTTGTGTGCCGATCTGCGAGATGCGGCCGTGCCGCTTCACCGCGTTGCGCACGGCGAGGCTTTCGCCGAGATGCAGCGTCATCGGTTTTTGAAGGTAGATGTCCTTGCCGGCTTCACACGCGGCGATGGCGATCAACGCGTGCCAATGCGGCGGCGTGGCGATGATCACGGCATCGACGTCCGGCGCCGCGAGCACCTCGCGGAAGTCGGCGTACGGCTTGCAGGTGTCCTTGAACTGGGCGACGACTGAATCGCGCCGCGCCTTCCAGACATCGCACGCGGCAGTGACGACCACGTCCGGCTGCGGCGCGCAATTGCTCAGATTCGCCCGCCCCATGCCGCCACAGCCGATCAAGCCGAGGTTGATGCGGCTGTTCGGGCCGGGCTTCGGAGCGGCCGACGGTTCGCCGGCCAGGCTGGCGTGCCGGGCGGCAAAACCGATGGCGGTAACAGTGGCGGCCTTCTCGAGGAAGGCGCGCCGGCTCAGGTTTGAGTTCGAGTTCATGCGCAGTCTCCTTTCAGTGATTCATTGTTCGACAAGCTTTGCCCGCGGCGGATTGGCGTAACCGCTCCAGATTTCTGCCAGGCGGCTCTCGCTGGCCATGCCGGCGTGAATCCACAGTCGATGCCGCAAGACCAGCGGTTGCTCCTTTGAAAGCGGCACCTCGCGTTCGCCGGGAAACGCGGGCATGACGTAGTTCAACTCCGGGTAGGTCTTGAGTTCACTCGGGTAAAGCGGATTGGTGACACTCTCCAAAATCGCGAGGCCGGCCGGCCCTTTGCCGCCCGCGAATACGCCCGAGTAGTCCAGCCAGGAACGGCGCGGCGCGGCAGCCGGCGGATCGACGTAAGCCGTGATCACCCGCTGCTCAGCCGATTGCGCGCGTAATCCAAAACCGCCGTAGCCGCCGTGCGGCCGGCCGCCGATGGCGACGCGATCCGCCAGCGCGGTGAGCCGCACCTCCACGTCCACGAAGCGGTCGCCACCGGTTTGGCGAAAAGCGCGGATCAAGACTTCTTCGCGCACGATTGGATTCGTGTCGCCCCATTTCCAGACGTTCTCGGCGTCGAGCAAGGCGAAGACCGGCCCGGCCTCGGCGCGCCGCATCGCCACCGGCCGCGCCCACACGCCGACCACCGCCCAGATGTCGCGCACTTCGTCGCCCCAGCGGGTCACCGGCCAGGACCAGCCGATGCCACGGTGATGCGGATGGTCCGGCGGGTAATCGTCCGCGAGCAGTTCGCCGGCCGGCCCAAACAACGGCATGAGGTAATCGCCGCGAGCGTAGTTGGTGGCGATGCCGGCCGGCACCGGCACCGTGCCCTGGTTGTATCGCAAAACCGGCGACGCGCCCTCGCGGATGTCGTAACGACTATCCGCCGCATCGGCCTGGACGTTCATCGCGGCCGGTGTCGGATCGGCGACCTCGATCAGGCGAAACCGCCGTTCGCGAGCCGGGCCGGGCGGCAGTAGCCACCAGAGCTTGCCGCGCGAGGCTCCCGGCGTGTCCGGCTCGAACTGCACGGGCAGCGGCACAGCCGAGCGCGCGTTTTCGCTCGTGATCTCCACCAGGCGCAGCCGCGCAGGATCGGTTTTACCACCCGGCAGAGTCTCCTTGTCGAACGCTACCGACACCGGCATGGCCAGACTTACCGTTGACTTCGCCCCGGCCGTAACGACCACGAGGCGTTCGCCAGCCAACGAAGTTCGGACGAGCGCGAGCAAGGCAGCGAGCAAAGCGAGTTTCACGCGGCGCATAGGCGGTGGTTCGGCCGCGAGCAAACCACAGTGCGGTCGCGAGATCAATTGAGCTTTGTGGACGGCGCGCGCCGCGCCGCCCTCGCTGCCGGTTTTCGCCGGTGGGGCAATTTTTGTCGCAATTGCGACATTTTTTGTACCGCGCGGCGCCGATGCTTCCCGTTTCCTCCTGCGGGACAACCGGCCCTGGTTGATCCGGCCGTTGGCAAGCAGTCAGGTCCGTGAGCCTCAGCCCGTAACTGAGATGCAAGATCCGTCCCGGCTTGCCGAGGGAATCCGCTTGCCCGCCCGGCTGCCGCCGAATTTGATCGGCGCGCCGCTCGCTGGGCGAGGCCGAGAGACCGTCCACCCACGGCGAGGGACCGAGCCGACATGAGCCACGACCACGAGTTTGTCGCCACCGCGATTTTCGCGCTCACCTACCTGCTCATCAGCGGGCGGCGACTGAAAATTCTGCCGCTCAACCGGCCGGCCGCAGCGCTGCTCGGCACCGTGTTGATGGTGGCCTCCGGCGTGCTCACGCCGCAGCAAGCCTACCGCGCGGTCGATTACGACACGCTGGTGCTGCTGCTCGGCATGATGTTGATCTCCGCCTACCTGGGGCTGGCGGGTTTCTTCGACTGGGCGGCCGACTGGGTTCTCCGCGTCGGCGGCACGCCGCAACGGCTGCTGCTCTATTTGATCGTGGTTTCCGGCACGCTCTCGGCGTTGCTGGTGAACGACACCGTCTGCCTGATGCTGACCCCGCTGGTGGTGGCCGTGATGGTGCGGAGCGGTTTGCCACTGCCACCGTACCTGCTGGCGCTCGCGATGAGCGCCAACCTGGGCAGCGTGGCCACCTTGGTGGGCAATCCGCAGAACATGATCATCAGCCAACTGGGCCGGGAACATCTCTCTTTTGTGCGCTTTTCTGCTTCGCTCCTGCCGGTGGCGGTCACGGGCCTCGCGCTGGAATACGCTGTTCTCCGGTTCGGGTTCCGACGCGTGCTGGGCGCGGCGATCATCCGGCAGCCTGAGAAAGTCGCGCGTCCGTTGGACGTGCGCCTGACCACGCTCAGCCTGGGCACGCTGGCGCTGGTGTTCCTCGGCTTCCTCTGTGGCTTGAACCTGGCCTGGACGGCGCTGGCCGGCGGTGCGCTGGTGATAGTGCTGGCCCGGCGCGACACGCACGAGGTGCTCAAACTCGTGGACTGGCACCTGCTGGTTTTCTTCGCCGCGCTCTTCGTGGTGGTGGAAGGCCTCAACGGCACCGGCCTGACCGATCAAGCTTACGCCCGGTTACGCGGAGTGTTTGGCACCACGGCGACCGCCCAGGCGTGGAACTTCGCGTGGTTCGCGGCGCTGGGATCCAACGTGTTCTCGAACGTCCCCTTCGTGCTGGTGGCCGGGAAGTGGATCGGCAGTTTCCAGAACCCCGAGCTGATGTGGAAGGTCATGGCGTTGGCCACCACGTTCGCGGGCAACCTCACGCTGCTCGGCTCCGTGGCGAACCTCATCGTGGTCGAGTCCGCGCGCGGGCACTGCGAGGTCGGCTTCTGGGATTACGCGCGGTTCGGCATTCCCATCACGATCGTCACCACCGTGGCCGGCATGGGGCTGCTGGTGCTGCTGGATTAAGGACGCGGTCGCACTCCGCCAAGTCCCGCCTGCCGGCAACGTTGCCGGTGGCGCCGGCGCTCCGAATTTGCGCGTAACGGAAATGCCTCGTGCCTTGGTTGCCGCGTTGCCGCGGCTGACGCCAAGACCTGCGCGCCAGCTCGCCTTCGCACCATCCCGAAACGCACACGAATCCTGCTCGTTGCCAGACGTCAGGAAGTCCTGTTGGCTGCCGTCCGGGTGAATCGGCGACTCGAGACGACCTTATCCTGCGAGGTCTTTATCCTTGAAGCCTTTGTGCTTCTTCGATTGAATACGAGCCAAGCAGCCAGGCGAACCCACAGCGGAGTCGAAAGAAACCAGAGACGCAGGAGAAACGCATCATGAAGGCCCATTCGTTCCGCATCGTCCGCCCCACCACCATCCATGCGATCTGTGTCGCGGTGACCTTGTTGCTGGCGATCAAAGGGCTGGGCCAGACGACCGACCTGCCCGACTCGTGGCTGGCGGCGGACCTGGGAAATCCCGCTGTGGCGGACGATGCCAGCGAGTCCGATGGCATCTTCACGATCCAGGGAGCGGGCACCGTTTCCTTGGATCAATTCCATTTCGTCCACCGTCCGCTCACCGGCGATGGCGGCATGATCGCGCGTCTGATTCAGGCCTGGGACGACACAGGACAACAAACCTTTGCCGGCCTGATGATCCGCGATTCCCTTCTGCCCGGTTCCAAAGCGGCCGTAGTTTACTGGGACAACCGCAATTG
>JAKCAB010000494.1 GCA_021839785.1 bacterium
ACGGAACGGCCGACGTGGCGGAAGGCCAATGCATCCCGTGGCTGGACTACCGGGCGGGCGGCATCGTCGGCGAATCGGTGAACGTGAACTACGACATCCGCTGGCCGGACGACGTGCCGGTCCTGCAGTTCGGCGACACGTTGCTGAAGTCGAAGAACGAGCTCCCCGGCGTCAAAAACATGGCCAACGCCGGCATCGTCTTTGACGACTTGAACCCGCTCGGCGCCGCGCCGCTCTCCGGCCTGGCGCGGTTGTTCGATCCGCTCAGCGGGCGCACCATCGCGTTGCCGAAGTCCTTCGAGTTCCCCACCTCGATCAAGCGGGTCAACATCAACGGCAAGGAGTATTTCGCCGACCTGCCTTACGCCCTCAAATTGCGACTCACGTACGATCCCATCAACAAATGGCTCACCTTCAGCGGCCATCTGGACGAGGCCTTCGGCGTGGGACCGAACCCGTTGCTCCTGATCAACGTGCTGTCCGAGCGCGAACGCGACCGGATCAAGGAACTGGCGCCGGA
Source organism: bacterium (assembly GCA_021839785.1). Next base: position 521 of record JAKCAB010000494.1, read on the forward strand.
CTCGACCGCGTGGTCGGACGCCATCGACCTGTTGTACTACCTGACGCTGAATCCGAACCAGGTGGACGTGGATCGCGTGAACGGTCCGGACCAGCAGTTGCGGCTGGGCCTGATCACGCAGTACACGGTGGTCCGCAGCCAGAAGGTGACCAACAGCTTCAACGGGGTGGTGTCCACTCAGCACCTGACCAACTATACGTTTGCCCTGCCCACCAATCTGACCGACCTGACGATCGTGTCCACCAACGTCGTGCCGGAGCCTTTGGGCGACCTGCCCAAGGCGCTCACCGCCGCGCAGGGCGGCGTGCCGCCCGCCACGCCCCGGCCCGGCAACGCGCTCGCGTTCGCGGGCGCCGGGTACGTCGGCATGACCACGCTCGGCGCGCTGCAAGACTTCACCATCGGCGTCTGGGCGAAGATCGAGCCGGCCAACACCGGGCCGCTGTTCGGCGCGCTCAAGGGTGCCGAAGTCGGCATTTTCCTGCGGCCGGAGCCGGGCGCGAACCGCTTTGTTTTGGCGGACCGGCCGGACACCTCCACGCCGCTGGGCATCGTCAGCTACACCTTCGACGCGGACTGGCACTTCTACAGCCTCGTGCGGAGCCTGAAGGCCTCCGAGTTGCGCGTGTTCGTGGACGGTGTGCTCGCGGGCACGGTGCCGGCCGCGGGCCTGACCAGCGCTGTGGGGATGCGAGTGGGCGATGGCTTCACCGGCCAACTCGACGAGTTCCAAATCTGGAGCATCGCCCGCAGCGGCGACCAGATTGCCGCGAAGATGAACAAGCGCCTGAACGGCCACGAAGATGGCCTGCTGGCGTACTGGCAGCTTGACGAAGGCGCCGGGGGCACCGTGGCCGACGCCACGGGACTCGGTTTCGGCGGCACGATCGTGGGCGGCCCGGCGTGGATCGCCTCGACGGCCTCAGCCGGGATTCCGCCGCGTTACCTCACGATCGCCGAGAACAACGATCCCAACCTGCCGGGCCTGCCGGTGGCGCTCCACATCATCCAGGTGGACGACGGCCCGTACCGCGGCGACATCAAGGTGCTGCCTTCCGACAACGTGTTCGACGAGCGGTTGACCTTGCGGCACAGCGGCGACTTCGGCGGCGCGCCCGGCCTGGTCAACCTCGAGTGGTACTACAAACCCGACAGCGCCGACTTCAATCCGGAAGACCTGCCCGTGGTGGATCCGGTCACCGGCGACCTCACCGATCCGCGCGGCTGGATCAAGTACCCCACCGACCCGGCCGACGGCAACGGCGTCAACGACATCACCATCGGCGAAGGTGGCGAATCCGGCCTGCTGACGTTGTCCGACAACTGGTTCATCTGCCGGTATCGCGGTTATGCAATCAACCTCAAGCCGGCGACCGCCTGGAGCGACTGGGTCGGCGATCCCGCGGGCGTGAGCAAGCCGCGGGCGGCGCTGGCCGAAGGCTGGATCAAGCGCGTGTTGCGCGGGCTCAACCCTTTCGATTCGCGGATCAGCGACTTCCACGAGGCCGAGGCCAGCACCTACACCAGCATGTTGGTGCAGGCGGGCAGGCGCTACGAAGGCCCGATTCCGTTCAACCCGAGCGCGGACGCCGTCAACAGCGTGGGCTTGATCGAGGCTTACGAGACCGTTTTGCGCCGCGGCAAGGGCCTGAGCATCGACGGCGTGCCGCCGGCGAATTTCGACCCGGCGAACAACGCGCTGTTGCTCGTTTCGGGCAAGATCGCCGACCTCTACATGTTGCTGGGCAACGAGGCCTACGCCGACGCCTCCGATCCCACGATCGGATTTGGGACCAGCAGTTCGGAGTATGGCAGCCTGGCGACCTCCGTCTTTGCCTTCATGAACCAGGTGGACTCCTTGCTCGAGGAGGAACTGGTGTTGCTCCGCGGCCGGGATGACCGCTCCGCCGGCGTGCAGGCCCCGCCCGTGTACAATCGCCTCTATTGGAACTTCACCCTGGGCGAAGGCGAGGTGGCCTACCAGCAAACTTACAACGTCTCCGACCAGAACCACGACGGGTTCATCGACGTGAAGGACGCGGCGATCCTTTATCCGCAAGGGCACGGCGATGCCTGGGGGCATTACCTGACCGCCATCATGGAGTACTACAGCCTGTTGCGACACCCGAACTTCACGTGGATTCCGCGTGCGGAGTCGGTCTCCGTGGCCGGCACGGCCGTGCAGGTCGATTTCTTGGACGAGCGCAAGTTCGCCCGGGCGGCGGCGGCCAAGGCCAGGACCGGCAAGGAGGTCGTGGACCTGACTTACCGGCTCAACTACGTCGAAGATCCCGCCGGCCAATGGCAGGGCTACCAAGACACGGACACGGACCGGGCTTGGGGCGTGACCGAATGGGCGCGCCGCGCCGGCCAGGGGGCTTACTTCGACTGGCTGACGGCGAACACCATCCTGCCGGCCGAGGACCCGAACCCGAACCACACCGGCATCCAAAAAATCGACCGCACGACCGTGGGCGAGCTGGCCGAGATTCAAGCGCAGCACGACGAAACCCAGACCCTCATGGATCAGGCGGACATCGGCTTGAACCCGGTCGGCCTGGAAAAGGGCACGGTGCCGTTCGACATCGATCCGACGTTCCTCACCACGGCCTCCACCATCCAGTCTAAGACCCACTTCGAGCAAGTCTATGACCGGGCCATCAAGGCGATGGCCAACGCCGTCACGGTCTGGAACGAAGCCAACAAGGCGACGCAAATGCTCCGGGCGAACCAGGACAGCGTGGACGCCTTCACCCGGAACCTGCGGGACCGGGAATATGACTTCAAGAACCGCCTGATCGAGGTGTTCGGCTACCCGTACGCGGGCGACATTGGCGCAGGGAAGACTTATCCGAGTGGCTACGATGGGCCGGACCTCTATCATTACATGTACGTGAACACGAAGGAGGTCACCGGGGTCAACGCGCCGCCGAACACTAATTTCGTGGGCTACTTCACCGCGCCGCAGGCCGGGCTGGCGACCAACGATTTCTTCCTGGGCTTCAACCCCACCACCCTGGAGACCTCGGTGTTGCAGGTGAATTACCCCATCTCGGCCGCCGATTACGGCTTCGAGGCGCCGGACTCGTGGGGCCAGCGCCGCGCGCCGGGCGAAATTCAAATGGCGCTCTCTGACTTGGTCCAGGCCGAGGCGTTGTTGAAGAAGGCCATGCAGGATTACGACGGGTTGATCCAGGACATTCAGGCAGCCATCGACTTGCTCAAGACTCGCTATGACGTGGACGCGCAGAAGATCGCCCTGCTCCGCAACAACAAGACCACCCTCTCGGACATGAACGCCGAGATCCTCCGTTACAAGCGGGCGCAGGTCAGCCTCAACCGCATCAACGACACCGTCACCGAGGAAACCGACAATCTCCTGGACGGCGTCCCGCGGGTGGCGATCGCGGGGCTGGCCTTCGGCGGCGACCTTTCTGCGCCGCTCCGCGGTGCGGTCCGGTTTGCGCTGCACGCCGTGAAACTGGGCATGTCGATCGCCTCGGATGTGATGGAAGTGCAGCAGGTCGTGACGGAGCAAGACAAGGAGGATACCCAGTTGCAGACGGACATCGACCTCGCGATCCAGGACCAGCGTCTGGAAGTGCAGCAGCGGGTGAAGGACATCGAACACCAGGTCCGGAACGAAGCGGCCGCGCGGCTCACGGTCTTCAACCAGCGCGAGGTTGTGCAACAGGCCGCCGGCCGGTTCCTGGCGGCCGTCGCCAAGGGACAGCGCATCATCGAGGAACGCGTGCGGTTCCGGCAGATCGCCGCCGGCCAGATCCAGAACAACCGCTACCGGGATATGACGTTCCGCATCTTCCGGAATGACGCGCTGCAAAAATACCGCGCCCAGTTCGACCTGGCGCTGCGGTACGTGTACCTGGCCGCCACTGCCTACGATTACGAGGTCAATCTGCTCCGCACCGACACGCGCGCCGGCGCGCAGTTCCTGACCGACTTGATCCGCCAACGCAGCCTGGGACAAATGAACGGCGAACAGCCGGTCGTTGGCGAACCCGGCCTGGCGGACCCGCTCGGCCGGTTGAGCCAGAACTTTGGCGTGCTCAAGACCCAGCTTGGTATCAACAACCCGCAGACCGAGACTGGCCGTTTCTCTCTGCGAAACGAATTGTTCCGCATCGGCCAAAGCACCGCCAGCGCCACCAACGTCCTGGGCGTGGCCAGGGAGGAAAACTGGAAGCAGGTGCTCACCAAGAGCCGCGTGGCCAACCTCTGGGACGTGCCGGAGTTCCGGCGCTACATGCGGCCGTTTGCCCCGGAAAACCTGGGGCCGCAGCCGGGCATCGTCATTCGCTTCCCGACGACGGTCACCTTCGGCCTGAACTTCTTCGGCTGGCCGCTGGCGGGCGGCGACAGCGCTTACGACTCCAGCCGCTTTGCGACCAAGGTCCGCTCCGTGGGCGTGTGGTTCACCGATTACAACGGCAACGATCTTTCGCTCACGCCGCGCGTCTATCTCGTCCCGCTCGGCATGGACGTGCTTCGCTCGCCGAGCGGCGATAATCTGGAGACTCGCGAATGGCGCATCGTGGACCAGCAGATTCCGATCCCGTTCCCGATCGGGTCCACCACGCTGCACAATCCGAGCTACATCCCGATCAACGACGCGCTGGGCGGGACCTTCGCGGACATCCGGCGCTACGCCGGCGTCCGCGCTTACCACGACAGCGGCGGATTCGATCCCGCGGAGGCCACCACCGACAGCCGCCTGATCGGCCGGTCGGTCTGGAACAGCCAGTGGATGCTCGTCATCCCGGGCGGCACCTTGCTCAACGACCCGGACGCCGGGCTGGACAAGTTCATCAACTCGGTCTCCGACATCAAAATCTTCTTCCAGACCTACTCGTATCCGGGGAACTGAATCGACGAACAGAGGAAATTCGATCATGAACGCTTCATCTAAGCCGGGACGATGCTGTCGGATGGGGACCGCACGCGGCCCGCGTGCTGTCGTCGCCGGCTCGGCGACGACTTCGAGCTTCAAATCGACGCGTCTCCAAACGGCGAGCCGGGAAGCCGGGAGACGAGGTGTTCGACGGGCCGCCGAACACGGCAGGCCAGCGGCCCGCGCTCCCCATTTCAACTGCGTCGCTCCAGTTAAGCAGTGGGTTCGATGGCCCCAGCCCGCGGCGGGAAAGGCGCCAGGGCCACGCCGGCGATTCCGGTCGGCCTTGGCCGGCGGCGCGCGCGGCCTGGTGGCCGGCGGATTGGCAGCGATGCTTTTCGCGGCTGTTGCCCGCGCGGTGGTGTCCGAACCGGACAACGTCGTGTATGGCACCATCGCCCTTGGCACCACGCCAGTCACCGCGGCGGACACCGCCGTGGTGGTCGAAGCCCGGCGCACGCTGCCCGGCCCCGCCATCGCCAGCTACCGGATGGGCGATGACCCCGCCGCCAATGGCGGCAACTTCTACCTGCTCCGGCTCGGCCTGGAATCCGGCGCGCCGGTGGCCGACCCCAGCGCGTCCGCGACCGGCGACACGTTGTTCCTCGTCGTGCTCGATGCCTCGGGTGTTCGCGACCAAAAGACGTTCACCCTGGGAGCGCGCGGCCAGATCACGCGCATCGACTTCGGCAACATCGACACCGATCACAACGGCCTCCCGGACGAATGGGAACGGAGCCATTTCGGGGCCATCGGCCAGAACCCAAACGCGGATTTCGACAAGGACGGCCTGACCAACCTCCAGGAATACCAGCGTGGTACCGACCCGAAAGCGCCGGACGCGCCCCATCCGGCGGACAGCAACCCGACGGATTACGCCGTCTCCATCACCGAGGTCACCGCCTACGGCCTGGCCTGGAAACTGGGCAACAACTGGCCGGGCGGGCCGAACCCGATCCCGATCGATTACGTCACGCGCGCGGGCACGCTCTGGAAAGGCGGCGAGTTGTACAAACAGGATTTGGTTGCCGCGTCAGCGGCGCCGCTCTGGTGGGTCAATGTCACCGGAGGCGCGAAGCTCATGAGTTTTGGCGAAGCAGCGAAGCCTGGCCGGCGCAGCCTCGCGTCCACGACCGCCGCGACGACCGAATCCAAGGAACCGACCGCCAGCCGTGCCTTGCCAGCCTTCTTCGACGGCGCCAATCCGATCACGATCATCCTCACCGTCGAGCCAGGCGACACCGCCTCGACGTACGCGGTCGAGGAAACGCCGCCGTCCGGCTGGACCGTTTCAGAAGTCAGCGACGACGGTCAGCTTGTCGTCACCACCGGCAAGGTGCGCTGGGGACCGTTCTTCGATGCCCAGACCCGCTCGCTGAGTTACGTGCTCACGCCCGCCACCTCTAGTCCGACTGAATTGAGCTTCGCCGGCACGGCGTCGTTCGACGGCGCCAGCCTGACGATAAGCGGGGCGGCGGCGCTCTCGTTGGTGCCGGATGCG
>JAKCAB010000359.1 GCA_021839785.1 bacterium
GATTCAGGAGGAGTTCTTCCACACTTTCAACGCGCTGCACGACGCCCATCGCCAGATGGTGCTGACTTGCGACCGTCCGGCCGGCGAACTGAAGAGCCTCGAGGCGCGGCTGGTTTCGCGGTTCGAATGGGGGCTGGTCACCGATTTACAACCGCCCGACGTCGAGACGCGCGTGGCCATCGTTCGCAAGAAGCAGGAAGCGATGGAGTACAAACTGCCGGAGCCGATCCTGTACTTCATCGCCCAGAAAATCCGCTCGAACATCCGGCGCCTGGAAGGCGCGCTGGCACGGGTGAGTTCCTACTGCTCGCTCAGCCGGACGCCGCCCACCATCGAGTTGGTGGAATCGTTGCTGCGCGAGCAACTCCAGGAAGAGACGCGCGACGCGCTCACGATCGAAGCGATCCAGAAGCGCGTGGCCGATCACTTCGACATCCGCCTGGCCGATATGACGAGCAAGCGGCGTCCGGAACACATCGCGTTTCCCCGGCAGGTGGCGATGTTTCTTGCGCGCAACCTGACCGGCAGTTCGCTGAACACCATCGGCGAAGCCTTCGGCGGGCGCGACCACGGCACGGTGCTGCACGCCTGCCGCCTCGTGAAAGACCGCATGGAAGTGGACGAAAGCGTCCGGCAGGTCGTGGGCTTTCTTGAACGGCAACTCGGCCGCTGAATCCGCCGCCGATTCCCGGCCGGTCGCCGATTCGCAACCACGGCCGGAGATCCCGGCGTCGCGGGCGGCGGATCGGCTCGACGAAACATGGCCATCATCGAAGCCAGCGGCTTGACGCGGATTTTCCGCACCCGCCGCAAGCAACCCGGCCTGCGCGGGGCCATTGCGGGTTTGTTTCGCCAGGAATACGAAGCTGTCACCGCGGTGGGCGACGTGAGTTTCCAAATCGAAGCCGGGGAGCTCGTCGGCTTTGTCGGGCCCAACGGCGCGGGCAAGACCACAACGCTCAAGATGCTCTCGGGTTTGCTGCACCCATCCCGCGGTGCGGCGCGCGTGCTGGGCTTCGTGCCGTGGGAACGCGCCGATGGGTATCGCCGGCAATTTGCGCTCCTGCTGGGCCAGAAGAACCAGCTTTGGTGGGACCTGCCGGCGCGCGAGTCGCTCGAACTCAACGCCCGCCTCTACGGCATTCCGCAAGCGGATTACCTCCGTACCGTGGACGAACTGGTCACCCTCCTCGCCGTCCGGGACAAGCTGGACGTGATGGTGCGCGAACTTTCCCTGGGCGAGCGGATGAAAATGGAGCTCATCGCCGCGTTGTTGCACCGCCCAAAAGTGCTCTTCCTCGACGAGCCCACCATCGGCCTCGATGTCGTGTCGCAGCGGATCGTGCGCGACTTCCTGCGCGAGTACAACGCGACCCGCGGCACCACGATTTTGCTGACCAGCCATTACATGGCGGACATCCAGGAACTGTGCCGGCGCGTGCTCATCATCGATCGCGGCCAGCTCTTCTTCGACGGCCCGTTGAACGACATCCTGGAACGCTTCGTGGACTTCAAAGTGGTCACCATCCGTTTCGGGGCGATCGATCCGGCCGCGCTGGAGCGCGTGCGCGCGCGGGCGGAGGTGGTCGAAACGGCGCCGGGCCTGGTCCGGCTGCGGGTAAAACGCGACCAGGTCGTCGCCACCTGCAAACGCGTTCTCGACGAACTTCCAGTCCGGGATCTCGACATCGAGGAAGTGCCGGTGGAGGACGTGATCCACGAACTCTTCACCCGCCGGAATGCGACTCGCGGCCAGGCTGGCGCGGCCGCCACGGCGTCGCCACCGGTGGACAACCGTTGAGCAACCGCGGATTGCAGGCGGCTGGCGGTTCCACTAGTTTGCCCGCCATGTCTGCATTGTTCGCCCAAGGACGGGGCCTGCTCCTGGTCTGGCTGGCGTTACTGTTCGTGGGCTGTTCACCCATCGTGGACAGCCCGCGGGAAGAGGACCATCCCTTGATCCTCGAAGCCATGGCGCGCAAGGATACCAGTCCGCGCGACGCGGTGCGCCTGCTCGAAAAGGCGCTCGAGGGCAACCCCCGCCTGGCGCGCGCGCATTGGGAGTTGGGTCTGATCTGTCTGAACAACACGAGCAATTACGCCGCCGCGGTTTATCACTTCCAGAAGGTGCTCGAAATCCGGCCCGACTGGCCGCACGCCTCCACGGCCAGGCAACTGATCAACAACGCCAAGATCGAGCTGGTCAAAGAAGGCATTGAAGCCCCCACGCTGCCGTCGTTCCAGCACCAGATGGACTTGCTGGTCGATGAGTTGCATCAATTGACGGCGACGAAGACCAACCTGGAACTGCGGGTCGCGAGCTTGGTGGGGGTCACCCAGCAACTCAGCGTCGAAAACCTGCAGTTGCGCCAGCAGTTGCTCGCCGCTACCGGTCAAATCCCTCCACTCCGACCACCGTCCTTGAGTGCGGGAGGCCCGCTGGGCAAAACGAACGATCAGCATCCTCCACCGGATCGTGAATTCGTCGGTGCGGCTGTCGGAACGAAGCCGCCGCCCGCAACCCAAGAAGGGAGCAAGTCCGCGGCGAGATTCGAGAAGGCCGCATCGGCGTCAGCCATTCCGCGTACTTACACCTTCAAGCGCGGCGAAACGGCGTACTCCGTCACCAAACGCTACGGCCTGACCGTGAAAGATCTGGTGAACGCGAATCCGGGTTTGAATCCGTCGCGAATCCAATCCGGCCAGACGGTCCGGCTGCCGCCGCGCTGACGCGGCACGCAGGCCGGGTGCCCGCTCAGCGGCGATCTTTGGCGATCGCCCGCTCCAGCGCGGCCACGAGGCCTTCCATCGTGTGCGGTCGCGCTTCGGCATCCGGTTCAAAGCCGAGTTTCTTGATAACCTTGGTGGTCTCGGGACCGATGGACGCCAGCCGAAGTCCCGCGTAGCGCGCCTTCAGCCGCTTGAGATCGAAGCGCTCGTTGAAATGCCGCGCCGCCGAACCGCTGGCAAACGTCACCCAATCGGCGCCCTCCGCCCGGAGCCGCGCGGCGGCGCCGTTCCAATCTTCGGTGTCCGCCACCGTGCGATAGCAGGCGACGTCATCCACGATCGCACCCAGATCCTCGAGCAGCCTGGGCAACTCCGGATTGGCGACCTCCGCGCGCAGCAACAAAATGCGCAAGTTTTCGACGCTCTCGTACGCGGCCAGCGCCTTCGCGATCTTGGGCGCGACATACTCGCCCGGCACGAGATCCACCTTCAAATGCAGGGCTTGCAGCTTCGCCGCAGTTGCCGGCCCCACGGCGGCCAACCGCACCGCGCCCAGCGCGCGCACGTCGTCGAAGGCCTTGAAGAAATAATCGAAGAACAGCGTGACGCCGTTGGCGCTGGTGAAGATCAGCCAGTCGTAGCTGCCCAGGCCCGCCAGTGCCTCCACGAACGGCGTCCGCTCGCTCGGCGGCGCAATTTTGATGCAGGGCACCTCGATCACGCCCGCGCCGCGTTCACGCAACAAATCGCTGAGCGCACCGGCTTGGTCGCGTGCGCGCGTCACCACGATTCGTTGGCCGAAGAGCGGCCGGGTTTCCGACCAGTTCAGTTTGCCTCGCAGGCCAACGACCTCGCCGATCACAATCACCGTTGGCGCGACCAACCCCGCGGCTTTCACCCGCTTCGCGATGTCGCCCAGCGTGCCCTCAATCGAGCGTTGCTGGCCGGTGGTGCCTGACTGAGTCACCACCACTGGCGTTGCGGCCGACTGGCCCGCGGCGATGAGGATGGCCGCAATGCCTTCCAGCCGCTCCGTGCCCATCAGCACGACCTTCGTGCCGGGTGTGCGCGCCAGCAAAGACCAGTCCACGCCGCGGCCCGGTTTCGCGGGGTCTTCGTGGCCGGTGACGACCGTCAACGTCGAGGCCAGCGTGCGGTGGGTCAATGGAATCCCCGCGCTGGCGGGCACCGCCGTCAACGCTGAAACCCCCGGCACCACCTCAAATGGGATGCCCGCCGCGGCCAGGTACTCCGCCTCCTCGCCACCGCGGCCAAACAGGTAAGGATCGCCGCCCTTGAGCCGGACGACGCGTTTGCCGGCCTGGGCGCGCGCCACGAGCAGTTGGTTGATTTCGGCTTGGGACGGCGGGCCATCGGGCGAGCGGCGGACGATTTCCGCGTGTACCGGTGCGAGCCGGGCCAGGGCGGGATTCACCAACGAGTCGGCAATGACCACATCGGCGCGCCGCAACAACTCCGCCCCGCGCAGCGTCAGCAACTGCGCGTCACCGGGCCCGGCGCCCACCAGATAGACCATACCCGCACGGTTCATCGTCTGCTGATTCTACGCGCCGGCCAGCCGGAGGGTAAATGCAAACCGCTTCGATCAGCCCGCGCCGCCGCCGCCCAACCTGCCCAGGCTTTGTTCTGGCCAGCCATCCGGTCGTTCCTAGACTTTGCGCATGGATACTTCAGCGGTGCGGCCGCCACTGCACGTGCTCGTGATCGAGGACTCGGAGTTCGATGCCCGCGTCATCACCAGTCTGCTGCGAGGCGGCGGTTTCGACGTGACCCAGCGCCGCGTTGAAACCGCGGAGACGATGCGGGCGGCGCTGGCCGAACAGCCTTGGGACATCGTTTTCTCGGATCACCAGATGCCGGCGTTCGACGCCGCGCAGGCGCTGAAAGTCTTGCAGCAATCGGGGCTCGACCTGCCTTTCATCATCGTTTCCGGCGGCATTGGCGAGGAAACCGCCGTGGCCTTGATGAAGGCCGGGGCGCACGATTTTCTGATGAAAGGCCAGCTCGGCCGCCTCCTGCCGGCGGTGCAGCGCGAACTGCGCGAAGCCCAAAACCGCGCCGCGCGCCGCGCCAGTGAACAGCGGTACCGCCGGCTTTGGGAGACTTCGCCCGATGCCATCCTGATGATGGACGAGCCGGGCAACATCGCGTTTGTGAACCCCGCCGCCGAACAGGTGTTCGGCCTGGCCGCGGACCGGCTGATCGGTCGGAACTTCCGTTCCCTGCTGGCTCGCAAGGAAGGTGCCGAAGACGCCGGGTGGGCGCCTTGGGTGCGGCCCGAGGCGGAGCGGGCGCCGTTGGTCGAACTGGTCGGGCGACACGCCGCCGGTGGCGAAGTGATTGTGGAAGTCGCGTTCAGCGACATGGAGGTGGAAGGCCGCCGGTGGCACATCGCGTTCATTCGCGACATCACGGCGCGGCGCACCGCCGAACGGGCCTTGCGGGCGGCGGAAAAGGAATTCGGTTTGGCGCGCGAGATTCAGCAACGCCTCTTCCCGGCGCACGCGCCCCAGGTGCCGGGCTTCGACATTGCCGGCGCCACGTACCCGGCCGTCCAGGCAGGCGGCGATCACTACGATTTTCTGCCCATGCCGGACGGCGATCTCGGCCTGGTGGTCAGCGACGTGAGCGGTCACGGGATGGGGCCGGCGTTGATCATGGCCGAGACGCGCGCCTACCTGCGGATCGTGGCCTACAACCGGCGTGACGCCGGAATGGTGCTGACCCGGGCCAATCAAGTCCTGGCCGAAGACCTCGAAAGCGGCACGCGCTTCGTGACCTCGTTGCTGGTCCGCTTGATTCCGAGCGAGCGAAAACTGGCGTTCGCCAATGCCGGTCACACTGCCGGTTATGTGCTCGCGCCGACGGGTGAAGTCCGGCAAAGACTCCCGCGGCGCGGACCGCCGCTCGGCTTGTCCGCCGACAGCGTTTACGCGGAGAACGGACCCGTGGCGCTCGCGCCGGGCGAGCTCGTTTTGCTGCTCACCGACGGCATCGAGGAAGCCGAGTCGCCGACAGGCGAACTCTTCGGCGCGGCGCGGTTTTTGGAGGCCGTCCGCGCGCATCGCGAGGCGAGTGCAGCGGGCATTGTCGGCGCCGTGCGTGCGGCGCTGGACGCGTTTGGCGGCGGCGCGCGCCAGCAAGACGACATCACGTTGATCGTGGCCAAGGTGGTCTAAAGTCTAAATCCGAAATCCGAATTCTCGAAACCCGAAGGAAGCCCGAAATCCGACGGTTAAAAGGCCTTCTGCACGGCGTCGGGAAGGTTTCGCGCGGAAGACGCATCCGCCCCGGAGATTCGGGTTTCTGCCTTCGCGCTTCGGATTTCGCTCGGATTTCGAGTTTCGGAATTCGGGCTGAACTGTCGCCACGCCATCGGCAGCAGAAAGCTTCGGGAGCTTTCCCTTCTGGCAGAATTCACCCGCCGATCTCCCAGAATGGGCACCGCACCCAGCGGCCGGGTTCGACTTCCATCAACGCAGGGGCCTCGGTGCGGCAGCTTGGCTGGACCAGCGGACAACGCGGATGAAAACGGCAACCCGCCGGGAACCGCCCGGCGCTGGGCACGCTTCCGACGATGCTGCTCAGCCGCTCCGAGTTGCTGCCAAGGCGTGGCACGGCGGCCAGCAAGGCCCGCGAGTACGGGTGGGCGGGACGTTGCAGCAGCTTGGTCGTGGCCGTTTGTTCAACCACCTGCCCGGCGTACATCACAACCACGCGGTCAGCAAATTCGGAGACAATGCCAAGGTGGTGCGTGATCAGGAGGAGGCTCATCCCAAGTCGCTGGCGGAGGTCGCGCAGCAGTTCGAGAATCTGCGCCTGGATCGTCGCGTCCAGCGCGGTCGTCGGTTCGTCGGCGACCAACAACTTGGGCTGGGACGCCAGGGCCATCGCGATCATGGCGCGCTGCAGCATGCCGCCGGACAACTGGTGCGGATAATCACGGGCGCGCTCCGTCGGCGCGGCGATGCCGACGAGTTTCAACAAGCGCGTGACTTCGGCCGCGGTCGCGGCGGCCGGCCGGTGCACGCGCAATACTTCCCGGATCTGCGAACCAATCCGCATGACCGGGTTGAGTGCGGCGGCCGGCTCCTGAAACACATACGCCACCAGCGCACCGCGAACGCCGCACAATTCGCGCGGCGTGAGGCGGGTAACTTCG
>JAKCAB010000615.1 GCA_021839785.1 bacterium
TATTCAATCACCGCGCCAACATTCGCACGCGCTCCAGCGCATCAAACGCAACCCCAGCGCCCCGCTTCGCGTTTAACGCCGGACACTACCTACCTGTCGTCTCGGCAGCCGGGTGTGTCAAGTGGCAGTCGCCTGCCGGAGGCGGGGCGACGCGTCAGCTTCGGTAGCCGCTTTCACGGCCTGCACTGCGACTTCGCGCAGCGGCCGCAAGTGCACCAAGCCGCGACGCAGAAGCTGGAAACCGGCCTCGCCAACGCCGAGGCGAATCGCCCACGCCGCCGCGAAGCGGTCCCAGCCGTAGCGAGCCAAACGCACGTTCACGGCATGAAATCCGCATTCTTCGAGGAGGTTGCCGAGCGTCTGGGGGTTCCACGAATAGAGGTGGTGATTCTTCTCGCCGCGCGTGAAGCGCCGGTGCCGCCATTCGTCCTCGAACGGTACCCAGACCAGGAGGCGGCCGGTGGGCTTCAGCAGGCGACGCATTTCCGTCAATGCGGCCGGCGGCACCAGCAAATGCTCCAAGGCATGGTGGCAAACCACCACGTCGGCCACGCCGTCCGCGAGTAACCGCGTGTCGCTGGCGAACTCGAGGCCGCGGCGTTCGACCTCGGTGCGCAGGAATTCCGAGACATCGAAGGCGATCCGCCGGGTGGCGTGCAGCGCGACCAGGTTCCAACCGGCGCCGGCGCCGTATTCGAGCACGACGTCGTCCGCCCGGACATGCGGCTGGATTTTGGCGGCGCGGAGGCGGGCGATCCAAGGCAGCGCGGCCTCCGGCACACCGCGCTTGATTTCGTGATAGCGGCGGCCGGCTTCGCCCTGATAGTGCGAAACCGGGTCGTTCATGTCCGGCGCGTTATCCCCCGGAACGGCGACGTGCTCAAGGCCCTTTGCGCAGGCGGAAGTACTGCTCGGTCTGGGTCGCGGGCATGGTAACGCTGAACTGCCCGCCGCCGGCCTGTGGGGTTTCGTTCACTGCCTGCCATGTCGGCGCGGGGCGGCTCCGCGTGGATTCAAGACCGTAGCCGGTCGCGATGTCAGGCCAGGCGATGGTGACCTGGCCACCGCTGCGGGTGAGCGTCAACGGCACGTCAGCGACCGGACCAACCTTCACGCTGATCGCGCCGGAGAGCGTTTGCGTGGCGCTGCCGACGGTTGCCTTGACCTGCCACTGGGCTGTTCCGGGAGTGGCAAAACTCCGGCACGCCTCAGCGGTCGGAGTTGGTGCCGCCCCATCGGTCCAAGCCCACTCGAAGGTCACGGGGGTGTCGCAACCACTGGTTGTCGCTACCGCGCGGAACGGCACCGGGACGCCCGCTTGGGCTTCGGCCGGTGCGGTGACTGCCAGCGTCAACGCGCAGTCGCCAGGCGCAACCGTGAGGTTGGCGGTGCCGAAATTCGAGTCGGTGGAACCATCCCACGCGGCGAAGGTGAACGAGTCCGTGCCGACAAACGTGGGGTCCGGAAGGCAAGTCGCCTGACGGTTGGTGAGGGCGACCGTGCCATGCTGCGGTTGCGACACGATCCGCAGTGTAAGCGGGTTGTTGTCCGCGTCGGTGGCGGGGAGCGTCAACGCCACGGCTTGGCCGGCGGCGGTGCTGGCGGAGACGTTGCTAGCGACGGCCGGGTGGTTCGAGTTCGCGTGGTCGTTGCTGGGGCCTTGATGACAGGTGTAACAACCGATCTGAAACCCGCGCCAAAAAGTCTTCGTTCCAAACACGCTGAGGGTCCGGTTGGCCAGACTGCAGGAATGCTCGGTGCCGCGCAGGTCCGGGCCGTGGCAGTTTTTGCACGCGTTCAGGTTGCTTTCGGCGGCATTGTCGTGGCGGCCGAGCCAGGCGGAGCCGACCGGGTGCAGGCCGTGCGGGCCGCCGCCGTCGGTGTTCGGCACCGTCGGATGGCACGCACCGCATTCGGAAATCATGCCGACATGGCCTTGCAGGTTCCGGCTTTCCACGTTGTCGTTCGGCTCGGTGCTGGCGAACTCCGGTTGCTGCGCGGCATTGCCTTTGACGGGGCTCCGGCGCCTCGCTTTGATGGGCCGCATGAACGTGCGCGCTTGGGTCGCCGGTCTGGGTTTGATGCTGGTGATGTTACCGCTCCCATCGCTTCGCGGCGAGGAGGTGTCAAAATTCACGGTGGCCACTTACAACCTCGAAAACTAC
Source organism: bacterium (assembly GCA_021839785.1). The sequence continues at coordinate 2,166 of JAKCAB010000615.1, forward strand.
CTCGACGTGCCGGCGCCGGGGCGGCTTCCCAAGCCCGCCGAGGCCAGAGCCAAGATCCGCGAAGGCCTCCTCGCGCTGAAGCCGGATGTGCTGGCGGTGCAGGAGATCGGCCGGCCGAGCGCCTTGCTGTAACTGCGCGCCTCACTCAAGGCGGACGGGCTGGACTTCCCCTACTGGGAGCACGTCAGCGGGTTCGACACGAACATTTTCGTGGGGGTGCTGAGCCGGTTTCCCATCGTGGCCCGCCGGCCGCACACGAACGAGAATTTCCTGCAACAAGGCCGGCGCTTCCAGGTCAGTCGCGGCTTCGCCGAGGTGGACATCCGGGTGAACGACCACTACACCTTCACGCTGATCACCGCCCACCTCAAGTCGCGGCGCGCGGTCGAGTACGGCGACGAGGCGGAGTTGCGCGAGCAGGAAGCCCTCCTTTTGCGGCAGAAAATCGAGGCCCGGCTGGCCGCGAACCCGGACGCGAACCTGGTGGTCCTGGGCGATTTCAACGACACCAAGGACACGAAGCCGGTGCGCACGGTGATCGGTCAGGGCCGGACGCGTTTGGTGGACGCCCGCCCGGCGGAGCAAAACGGAGACGACGCGCTCCCGCCAAACCCGCGCTGGGATCCGCGCAACGTGACCTGGACACACTTCTACGGCAAGGAGGACAGCTACGAGCGGATCGATTACCTGCTGGTCAGTCCCGGCATGGCTCGCGAATGGGACAAGTCGGCCACCCGCATTCTCAAACTGCCGAACTGGGGAGTAGGATCGGACCACCGGCCGATCATCGCGGGGTTCGCAGCGACTGACCGGTGAGCGGTTCGGCGAATCGACGCCGGCGGGGCGCGGTCAGTCCGCCGGTTCGAGCGAGGGCCTTGGCCGGTACTTCTTGGCGAGATCCAGGCAAGCCTGCAGCGGTTTCATGCCCGCGGTGCAGGTAGGATCGGCGAGCGAAGCCGCCGCCGCACAAACGCCCGCCTCCAGGCATTTCTTGAGGTCCCAGCCTTCGTGCAAGCCCAGCAGCGCACCGGCGCAAAACGCATCGCCCGCGCCAGCCGTGCCGGCGATGTACTTGGCCGGCAAGTTCAACGCGGACTGCCAATGATCGTCGCCTTTGCGCGTGCGCGCGAAGGCACCTTCCGGAAAATGAACGATCACCAGCTCTTTCACGCCCATTTGCAGGAGCGCGCCCGCGGCGTGTCGCAGCGAGACGGTGTCGAGTTTGCCGTCAGCCTGGCGGATCTTGAAACCGGTGGTCTTCGAGGCCTCGATCTCGTTCAGGATGCAATAATCCACGTGCTTGAGCGCCGGCGTCACGATCTGGGTGAACCGGTTGCCGTCTTCGCTCACCACGTCCACGCTGGTGCGCAAACCGGCCGCCTGGGCCGCGGCAAGCAGCGCGGCCGCGCGCGTGCCGTGGGTCTTGTCCGGCTTGTCCAGTTCGTCGAGGAGCAACAGATAGCCGAGGTGGAAAACGCGGGCCTTGGTCTTGGCGAAATCGATGTCGTCCCCCTTCCAAAGCGCATTGGCTCCCCGCATGTGAAAGAACGTGCGGCGGCCGCTGCTTGTTTCGGTCATCACGTCGGTGTAGGAGGTGGGAGCCGCCGCGGTGGCCTTCAGGCATTTCGTGTCGATCTTGCGCTGCTTGCAGTCGGCGAGGATGCGATCGCCCAGGGCGTCCTTGCCGACCAGACCGGCAGCGGACAAGGGGAACGGCGCGCCCAGCGCCGCCAAATCCACGAGCACGTTGTAAGCGGCACCGCCAGTGCCTTCGCTCTGGCTGCGAATGTTGGCCAGTTGTTCGGGTTGCGGGTAAACGTCGATCAGCTTGACCTGGTCGATAATCCAGTTGCCGCCGGCCAGGAGGCCCTTGCGGTTGGTAGTCGATTTTGCGTTCATGAATAATCGAGATGCGGCCCCGTACCTGTGGGGATACGCTCTCCGGAACGGAGTGGAGCCTACCCGCCGCGGCCCATCTTGTCAGTAGCAAACTGTGTACGCCCACCGGGAGGGGCGCATCTCAGTTTCTTGCACACCCTCCGTTTTCCGAGGAAATTCACATGATTTCACCCAGAGATCCCAAGGCAAATCTCCGGTTTTCCTCGGAATTCCCACCGGAGTTGCAAGAAAGTGAGATGCGCCCCACCGGGAGCGGCTACCGTTACCGGGCCGGAACGACCAGCCTGCGCACGTCCACCGCTTCCATGCCCGCGGCGCGGATGGCCGCCAGCCCCAACTCGGCGTCCTCGTAAGCGCGGCAGTCCCGGGGCGGCACTCCCAACCGGCGGGCGGCCTCCAGGAAGATGTCCGGCGCCGGCTTTTGGCGCGCCACGTCTTCGTTGGTGACCACGGCGTCGAACCACGACCGGATGCCCAGGTGGTCCAGCACGCGTTCGATGATGTGCCGGGACCCGCCCGAGGCCACGGCGAGCGGCAACCGCCCGTGTTGAGCGCGCGCGATGTTCACCACCAGTTCGATCGGCGCCACGTGCCCCAGCAACGCCAGGTAGGCCTGCTCCTTTTCGCGCGCGATGCCGAGCGGGTCCAGCCGCAGACCCTGTTCCTCGCCGAGTTGCCGGAGAATGTCGCGCGACGGGATGCCGGCCAGCGCGTAAAAGCGCTCCTCCGTGAAGTGGAAGCCGTGCTGCGCCGCGATCTGCCGCCACGCCTGCCAATGCAGCGGCATCGTGTCGGCGAGGGTGCCGTCGCAATCGAAAATCAAACCCCGGATGTGCGCGGGAACGGCCAGCGGATCCTCCGGCGAGCGCGGATGGGCGGTGGCGACGGTCACAGCTTGAGCGTCGCCAGGCGCTCCTGCAGATCGTAATTCATGAGCGGGTCGATCAGACAGTCGAGGTCGCCATTCATGACGGTGGGCAGATTGAACACGCTCAGCTCGATGCGGTGGTCGGTAACCCGGTTTTGCGGGAAGTTGTAAGTGCGAATCTTCTCGTTGCGCTCGCCGGTGCCGACCTGCGACCGGCGTTGCGCGGCGTATTTGGCGTTTTCCTCGGCCACCTTCGCGTCGAGCAGGCGGGTGCGCAGCACCTTCATCGCCTTGGCCTTGTTCTTCATTTGCGAACGCTCGTCGGCGCAGCGCACGATCAACCCGCTGGGTTTGTGCACGATTTGCACCGCCGAATCGGTCGTGTTCACGCCCTGGCCGCCGGGACCGGAAGCGCGGCACACCGTGACCTCCAGGTCTTCGGGCTTGACCTCGATATCGACCTCTTCGGCCTCGGGCAGGACCGCGACCGTGGCCGTGCTGGTGTGGATGCGGCCCTGCGCCTCCGTGGCCGGCACGCGTTGGACGCGGTGGACGCCGCTCTCATACTTGAGCCGCTTGAAGACGCCCGCCCCGGTGACGCTGAACACGATTTCCTTGAACCCGCCCAGGTCGGATGGGCTGGAATCGAGGTTTTCCACCTTCCAACCGCGGGCCTCGGCGTAGCGGAACAACATCCGGTACAGATCGGCGGCGAACAGCGCCGACTCCGAACCGCCCGCGCCCGCACGAATTTCGATGATCGTGTTACGCGAATCGGCGGGGGCCGGCGGCAACAAACCTTCCTGAACCTTCCGGCCGAGGCGTGGCAACTGGGCCTCGATCCGTTCGCATTCCTCGCGGGCCAGCGCCACCAACTCCGGGTCCTTCTCGGTCGCGAGCAACTCGCGGTTGGCCTCGAGGTCGCCCATCGCCTTGGCGTACGCCTCGCCGTCCGCGACGAACTCCTTGAGGCGCGCGTATTCCTTGCCGAGTTCCTGGGCGAGTTGGGGCTGGTTGAAAACGGTGGGTTCGCTCAACCGGCCTTCGACTTCGGCCAGCCGCTGGCGCAGCCGCTCGACGTAAGGGCGAAGGTCCATGAACCTCCGGAAAAAGCGTTCGCCCGCCCGGCGGCAAACCGGGCGGGCGAACGCTGGCGGAAAGCTACTTTCGCTTCTTCTTGCCCGCCGTGGCGGCGGCCATGGCGGCCTGCGCGGCCTGGGTCTTGGCGAGCCGCTGCTGGAACTTGTCCACGCGGCCGGCGGTATCCACAAATTTCTGCTGGCCGGTATAGAACGGATGGCAGGCGTTGCAGATGCCCACCACGATCACCGGCCGCGTCGAGCGCGTCTTGAAGGTGTTGCCGCAGGCGCAACGCACCTCCGCCTCGACGTATTTCGGATGAATGTCAGCTTTCATTCAAAGGCCGGCAAAACTATCACGGAGGGACCCGCTGACAAGCGGGAAAATGCCGGACGCCGCCCTGCGCGCGCATCTCAGTTTGTTGAGGGGTTGAAGGCGGGGTGGGGGAAGAGGAGGTTCCAGCGCTCGTTGCGCCAGAAGGTTTCCAGACACAGGAGGGCTTCGTCGCCGGTCTGGCTCCAGAATTGCCCCGGCCGCTTGAACCGACACTGGCCTTGCCGACAGGTCGCTTCCACCGGGCCGCTGCCGATCGGTTCGCCCGCCCGCCGGCCCGGCGGGCAGGCCCGCCAGCGCTTCGTCCAGTGGCCGAATCACTTTGATGGCCGACTCGTTCTTGAGTTGTCGGACCAGCGGTTGGAGCCCGGCTTGGAACGGCGCTTGGTCTTCGCCCCAGCGGGTGCGGCCCCCGGCGGCCGGTGTTGCACGGCATGCTAGAAGTCCAGCCGTTGGCGGGCCTGCGGCCAGCGGTCGTCGGCCCAGCGCCCACTCCACACGGCCCCGTCGCCGATCACCAATACGCGCGCCGCTTGGCCCAGGCCGCGCCGCCGCGCCTC
>JAKCAB010000308.1 GCA_021839785.1 bacterium
CACCCCCGACTGGGTCACCAACAAGACCGGCGAGGTCAGCGTGCTGGTGCCGTTCGTGACCGTGGACGCCGTGCGTTACAACGACAAGGCCCCCTGGCCCACCAACGCCGCCGGCCTCGGTCCGTCGCTGGAGCGCATCGCGCCCGGCGCTTACGGCAACGATCCGGCCAATTGGCGCGCCAGTTTCGGCATCGCCTCGCCGGGGCTGGAAAACGACGGCAACCGTCGGCCGGTCGTCGTGGCCGGCGCCGACCAACAAACCGAAGCCGCGTCCTTCCCGGTCGCGATCTCGCTGGCTGGCTCCGCCACGGACGATGGCCTGCCGTTGTCGTCCGGCGGTTTGACGTACGTTTGGTCACAACTCAACGGTCCCGGCACGGTCGTTTTCGCCGAGCCGCAGAAAGCGGCCACCGCGGTGCACCTGCCCGGCGTGGGCGAGTACATCTTGCGGTTGACGGCCAGCGACGGCGAATTGCAGTCCGTTGACGATGTGACGATCACGGTCACACGGCCGACCGCGCTGCAAACGCTCGTGGCCGCCGGCTCGGACTGGCGCTATCTCGACGACGGTTCCGACCAAGGCACGGCCTGGCGCGAACCGGGCTTCGACGACTCGGCCTGGAAACACGGCCCGGCTGAATTGGGCTATGGCGACGGCGACGCGGCGACGGTCGTCAGTTACGGCCCGAACGCGAACGACAAGTACGTGACCACCTATTTCCGCCGCCACTTCCAGGTGGTCGGCGCCGCTTCCACCACATCGGCCACGCTCCGCTTCGTGCGCGATGACGGCATCGTGGTTTACCTGAACGGGCGCGAGTTGGCGCGCGACAACTTTACCCTGGGCGACTACGGCTACCGGACTTACGCCACCACGGCGGTTGGCGGGACCGATGAAACCACCTTCTTCGAACGGCCGCTCGACCCCGCCGTGCTGCGCGAAGGCGACAACGTGTTCGCCGTGGAAATCCACCAGGCCAACGGCAGCAGCTCCGACCTGAGCTTCAATCTCGAACTGACCGCCAATCAATTCCCGGTCGATCAACCGCCGGTGGTGGACGCCGGCAGCGACCAGGCGGTCACCCTGCCAGGCACCGCCTCGCTCAGCGGCACCGTCAGCGATGACGCGCTGCCGAACCCGCCAGGCTTCGTGGCCGTGACTTGGTCGAAAGTCAGCGGGCCGGGCGCGGTCACGTTTGGCGAGCCGACCGCCTGGCGCACCACCGCGGCGTTCGACACACCGGGCGAATACGTTCTCAAGCTCGCCGCCGACGACGGCGCCACCGCGAACAGCGATACCGTCCGCGTCACCGTCGCCGGCTACCGCCAGCCGCAAATCCAGAGCGTGGAATTGACGGGCGGCGCCAATCCAGCCGTGAAGCTGCAATTCCTCACCGAGGCCGGCGCCAGCTACCAAGTGCAGGCGTGCGATTCCTTGTCGGCGGGCGCGTGGACCACGATTCAGACCGTTGCCGGCGGGGCGGGTGGTTTGGCGGAGGTGTCCGATCCCATCCCGTCGGGCGAGGCGACGCGCTTTTACCGCATCGTCCTCCAGTAAGGCGGCCAGGTTTTCTCGATCGCACGACCGGTGCCCATAGCGGCCGTGTGTCGCGGTGCCGCGTTTGGGTCCGGCGAAGGGCGTATCTCACTTTCTGGCTGAGGCTCACGGACCTGACCGCTTGCTAACGGTCGGAGCGACCGGGGGTGTCCCGCCGTGGGAACCGGGGAGCGTAGGCGCCGCATGGTACAAAAAATGTCGCAATTGCGACAAAAATTGCCCCGCCGGGGAAAACGGGTAACGCGGACGCCTCCATCCGTCCCCTTCGCTACCCTGCCAAACCCTGAAGCCGCTAGGATCGCTGAGTCGCAGGAGCGCGGGTGTCCAACCCGCGCCACCCCGCTGGGAGCCTGGAGCCGCGGGTATCGCTGACCATTGGGTGAACCGAAGTCCGCGACCCTTTACGTCGGCGAGACACCGCGGCTGGCTGCGACCGGGACGGTCGCACGCCACAAACCGGGACGCGCTCCCAGGTGAACACGGCCGGGCCTACCCCTTGCCATCGACTCCCACCCTGCTAAGATCTAATGCACATGGCCAGTCCGTCTAAACAGACAAGCGCTCGCGTGTCTGGGCGCAAGCCCGCGGTTCGCCGGGCCTGCCTGGCGATTGCGCTGGTGTGGCCGGCCATACTGGGAGTGCTGGGAGGCGCGCCCGCGGCGCCGGTGGACTTCAATTTCCAGATCCGACCGCTGCTCGCCGACCGTTGTTTCCCCTGCCACGGACCGGACGCGAAAAGCCGGAAGGCCAAGCTGCGCCTCGACGTGCGGGAAGGCGCGCTGGGCACGGACAAGGCCGGCAAATCGATCATCAAACCCGGCGACCCCGCGGCCAGCGAAGTGGTGCGCCGGATCTTCGCGAGCGATCCCGACGACCACATGCCCCCGCCGGAGTCGAAGCTGTCGCTTACGCCGGCCGAGCAGGAGTTGATCCGGACGTGGATCGCGCAAGGCGCCGAGTTCAAGCAGCACTGGGCCTTTCTCCCGGTAGAGCGGGTGGCGGCGCCCGAAGTCAAAGACCGCCAGTGGGTGCGGAACGAGATTGACACGTTCGTGCTGAGCCGGCTTGAGCGCGAGGGTCTCAAGCCGGCACCGGGGGCCTCCCGCGAAACGCTGATTCGCCGGCTGAGTTTCGACCTGACCGGCCTTCCGCCATCGGTGGCCGAAATCGACGCCTTCGTCGCCGATCGGTCGCCAGACGCTTACGAGAAGGTCGTGGATCGCCTCCTGGCGTCTCCCCATTACGGCGAGTGGATGGCGGTCGAGTGGATGGACCTGGCGCGGTTTGCGGACACGTTCGGTTACCAGGCGGACGTGGACTGCGATTTGTCGCCGTGGCGCGATTGGGTGATCCGGGCCTTCAACGAGAACCTCCCTTACGACCAGTTCCTGACCTGGCAACTCGCCGGCGATCTGTTGCCGCGCGCCACGCGGGATCAAATTCTCGCCACCGCCTTCAACCGCCTGCACCGCCAGACGAACGAGGGCGGCAGCATCGAGGAGGAATTCCGCACCGAGTACGTGGTGGACCGCGTGAACACGTTCGGCACGGCGATGCTGGGCCTGACCGTCCAGTGCGCCCGGTGCCACGACCACAAGTTCGACCCGATCAGCCAGCGCGATTACTACAGCCTCGCGGCGTTCTTCAACTCGATCGACGAGTCCGGCCTGTACTCGCACTTCACCCGCGCGATGCCCACGCCGGTGATGCTGCTCTGGCAGGGCGACGCCGAGCAGCGGCACGCCGCGTTGCTGGACCGCATCGCGGCGGCGGAGGCGAAGTTGAAACAAATCGCCGCGGAAGCCCGGCCGCGCTTCGAAACTTGGTTGAAGACCAATGTCGAGGCCTCGCCCGTGCTGCCGCACCCGGTCGTGAAACTGGCTTTCGAAACCATCGACGGCGGAAAGACGCCCGATGCCGTCAGCACCAATGCGGTTGACCTCATCGACGGCCCGGTGCTCGTGCCCGGACGCGTGGGCCAGGCCATGAAGTTCAGCGGCGACAACTCGGCGGTCGTCAAGGATGCCGGCGGGTTCCGGCGGACCGATCCGTTCAGTTTCGATCTCTGGCTGAAACCGACGGAGAAGCAGGCGCGCGCGGTGGTGTTTCATTGCTCGCGCGCGTGGACCGATTCGGGCAGCCGCGGCTACGAACTGGTGCTCGATGAAGGCCGGCCGTTCTTCGCCTTGATCCATTTCTGGCCGGGCAACGCGTTGGCGGTGCGTGCGAAGGAGGCCTTGCCGTTGGGCGCCTGGTCGCACCTGGCGGTCACCTATGACGGTTCGAGCCGCGCGGCGGGCGTACGCTTATACCTCAACGGTTCGCCTCTGGCCACCGAGGTGGTGCGCGACAATCTTTACAAGGACATCCGGCACCTGGCCGCGTGGGGCGACGCCGAAGCGGGGAACATCCACCTCACGCTGGCGGGCCGGTTCCGCGACAGCGGATTCAAGGACGGCTTGATCGACGAATTCCAGGCGTTCGACACCGAACTTACCGCCAGCGAAGTGGCGACCCTCGCGGCCGTCAGCGACCCCGCGCGAGTCCCGCCGCCGGCGGCTTGGCTCGACCATTACCTGGCACGGTGCGATGCGGATTACCGCGCCGCCGAGGCGGCGTTGAAGCGGCTGTGCGTCGCCGAGGACGATCTCATCACACCCGTCCGCGAAATCATGGTGATGAAGGAACTGCCGACGCCGCGGCTCACCTTCGTTTTGAAGCGCGGGGCCTACGACGCGCCGGGCGAGCGGGTGCAACGGGATGTGCCGGAGCGCATCTTTCCGTTCCCGGCGGCGTATCCACGAGACCGTCTGGGCCTGGCGCGCTGGGTCACCGACCCGCGCAACCCGCTCACCGCCCGCGTGGCGGTGAACCGGATGTGGAACCTCCACTTTGGCCGTGGCCTGGTGGCGACGACCTGGGACTTCGGCTCGCAAGGCGAACTGCCCACGCACCCGCAATTGCTGGATTGGTTGGCGAGGCGTTTTGTGGATTCCGGCTGGGACGCCAAGGCGCTCCACAAGCTGATCGTGATGTCGGCGACTTACCGCCAGTCGTCACAGGCCGGCCAGGAACTGCAGGCCCGCGATCCGGAGAATCGCCTGCTCGCGCGCGGGCCCAAACATCGCCTGGCGGCGGAGCAAATTCGCGACGCGGCGCTCGCCGCCAGTGGATTGCTCAACGCCAACATCGGCGGACCGAGCGTGAAGCCTTACCAGCCGCCGGGCGTGTGGGAGGAGTCCGGCACCGGCAAGACTTACGTGCAAGACCACGGCGACAAGCTGTACCGGCGCAGCTTGTACACCTTCTGGCGGCGCACGGCCCCGCCGCCGGCGATGCTCACTTTCGACGCCACCTCGCGCGAGGTGTGCACGGCGAAACGCGAGATCACGACCACGCCGCTCCAGGCCTTGGTGCTGCTCAACGACACGCAATTCGTCGAAGCCGCGCGCGCGCTGGCGGCGCAATTGGCACGCAGGCATCCCGGTGACCTGGACGCGCGGGGCGTGGACGCGTTTCGCACCTTGATTGGCCGGCCGCCGGACGAACGCGAGCGCGACATCCTGCATCGGTTGCTGGCGGAGCAAAAAGCGGTGTTCGCGCGCGAACCCGCGGCAGCCGCGCGCCTCCTGGCGACCGGCGAGGCGCCGCGGGACGCAGATTTGTCCGCTGCCGATCTGGCCGCGACCACGGTGCTCGTCAGCACCGTGATGAACGCCGACGAATTTGTGATGGAACGCTGAGCAGTTGAACTCCATACCCGTGCGTGGCATGAATCAGACATGAACCTGGCCCAAGTGCGCAGCCGACTTCGGAACGGATTCCAACCGTTTGCCCTGGTAACTACCGACGGACGCCGGTTCGAGGTGCCGCATCCGGAGTTCATCGCGGTCGGCAAGAGTGTGGTCGTGGTGCTGGGGCGCGACGATCTCTCCACGAAAATCGACGCCCTCCACATCGTTTCCCTCGAAGATTTGCCGACCCGGAAAAAGAAATGAACCAGCTTTGCGTTGGCCCCGTGCCCGCGGCCGGTCTGAGCCGCCGTGCGTTTCTCAATCGCTTCGGCCTTCCCACCTGTGATCGCGCCGCCCGTGGTTGAGCACCAACGCAGTCGCGCCCAAGGCGGCCAGCGCCAGGGTGGAAGGCTCCGGGATGGGCACCACGGCGCCCTGCGTGAAGTGAGGGTAGGCAGGCAGCCCAATCTTCGGATCGCCAAGCTCGACGGGAACGATGTCCGTCTTGCCGAGCTGGTCGGCGGGCACGCCGGTGAACGATGATCCCCAGAGCGAGCCATCCCACGCCACCATCTGCACCTGCGCCACCTCGTAATACGAGATTCCGGGTACAGCGACGCTGCCACCTCTCACACTACCGGTGTTATGGTATAACACATCCCCAACCGGCGCGAGGCTATCAACGGTCTTTCCCGCCAGGAATTGGGCCAGAATCGTCGGCCCAGCCAATGGCCCGTCCGGCGAGCTGATGCGGGTCAGGACAGACCAGTCCGGATTTCCGGGATCCACATTGCGCAAGCCGAGAATGCCCTGCCCTCTGGCCGTCTCGCTGGCAATGGCCAAACCAAGAAGAAAACCGATCAGAGAGCGCATACCGCTGGACCAGCCACGCTGCGGTCTGAACTCTCGTAAAGCACAAAGCATGGTTCCTCTCATGGTCGCCGTACTGATGACCGTTTCCGCCGCCCGTGGCCGAGCGCCAACGCAGCCGCGCCCAAGACCGCCAATGCCAGGGTGGAAGGCTCAGGGATGGGCACCACGGCGGCTTGCTTGAACTCGGGGTAGGGAGGCACACCGAGGAGCGGATTGCCAAGCTTGACGGGGACAATGTCCGTCTTGCCGAACTGGTCGGCGGGTACACCGGCGAGCGATGGTCCCCACAGCGAGCCATCCCACACCACCATCTGCACCTGCGCAATCTCGTAATACGAGATTCCGGGTACGGTCAGGACTGGACCACGGACAAAGCCATCGCGGTGGGTGGCTGTCTCCCCGACAGGAGCGAGACTGTCCACCGTTCTGCCAATGAGCAGTTGCGCCAGGATAGTGGGGCCGGCGAAAGGCCCCGTTTCGGAGCCGATGCGCGTGTACGCATTGACATTGCTGAACCACAGGGTTTCTTGCCCCAGTCCGCGCACCTGCAGGAAGCTGGCGACAAGAACAATGCAAAGGAAGTTGCTCATGTGAACCTCCATTTGGTAGGCTACACAGCCGCGCATAAATAAAGGGACATAACGCTTACAGAAAAGGGTTTAGGTAACCCTGCACCTGCCCTGGGTTGTCTACGATCCCGGACAAGGTCCC
>JAKCAB010000455.1 GCA_021839785.1 bacterium
GGGCGCGCCCTGACCCGCTCCGCTGATCCCGTAAACTCTGCGATGAAAAAGACCGCCCTCCCGGCGGTCTTTTTCATTTTCAGCGACCACCCCATTCGGGTCGAAATCCAAACCGCCAGCGAGGCCACAGGCGGTCAGGAGCTTGAATCGCGCGCGCGCGACCCGCGTCGATAGGTCGTGGAATCTACTGGATTCGATGGTGTTTCGATCACGACACGACGATGAAACGACTGCTCCTTTTTGCGCTGGGCCTCTGTTGGCTGATGGTTTCGCCTGAAGTTCGTGCCGCCGCACCTGGGTGGCCGGCCAGCGTGGACCAATCTCTCGCGCGCGCCGGCACGAACCGCGTCGCCCTCGAGGCGGCGTTGACCGGCATTCCGGCCGCGCAGCGCGACGCGATGCAGTTCCTGGTGGAAAACATGCCTGGACGTGATCTCCAAACGCTCTCGGCGGCCTACCTGCTGGAAAACGTCGCCCTGGCCGGGCAGGCACTGGCCGAGGCGCCGTGGCGGGACCGCATTTCGCGCGAGCTGTTCCTGAACGACGTCTTGCCTTACGCCTCCGTGAACGAGCGGCGCGATGCCTGGCGGAAAGAACTTCACGACAAGTGCGCGCCGTTGGTGAAGGACTGCCGGTCGCCGGGCGAGGCGGCGTGCCGACTCAACGAGCGCCTGTTTCCGTTGGTGAAAGTGAGATACTCGACCCAGCGCCGGCGCGCCGATCAGGGACCGCTCGAAACGATGGAAACCGGTCTCGCTTCCTGCACCGGCCTCTCGATTTTGCTCATCGACGCCTGCCGGTCAGTGGGCGTGCCGGCGCGCCTGGTGGGCATCCCGAGTTGGGTGGACAAACGCGGCAACCATACCTGGGTCGAGGTTTGGGACGGCGACTGGCATTTCCTCGGCGCCGCCGAGCCGGACCCCAACGGCCTGGACCACGGCTGGTTCATCGGCGATGCCTCGCGGGCGATCCGCGACTCGCGCGAACACGCCATTTACGCGAGCAGCTTCCGCCCCACCGGCCTGAGCTTTCCGCTGGTCTGGGCGCCGCGCGCGAATTACGTGAACGCCGTCAACGTGACCGACCGCTACACGCGCAAGGCCACCCCGCCTGATCCGGACAAGACGCGTTTGCTCGTGACCGTGCGGGATCTTGTCACCGGCCGGCGCGTGGCGGCGAGCGTCCAGGTGCTCGATCCGGCGGACGCCGCGTTTCTCCTCGAAGGCACCAGCCGGGACGACAAGTTCGACACCAACGACCTGCTCGAATCCGCCGTGACGCGCCGCCATGCCTAGCTCGTCGAAGCGCAGTTCGACGGCCGCCAGACGCGAGCCGAATTTGCCGGCGCCACGAACGCGACGGCCGTGGTGATCCTGAACCTGGAAGCGCCGCCTGCGAAGTCTTCAACCCAGCCGGAGTCGCTCACCAAGCCGGAGGCGAAGGCCAGTGCCGCGTCGGCGGGGCTGAAAAGCAAACTCTCGCGTGGCCAGGAAACGAAGTTGCGCGCCGCGCTCGACGCGTACTTTGCCGCGCCGGCCAACCAACGAGCGGATTGGAAGTTCGCGCCAGCGCTCGACAAGATGCTGGCCAGGGACGAGGCCACCGTGCGCCGCATTGCCTGGGCAGCCTTTTGCGCGGCGCCGGTGCATGGCGGGTTGCGGACGGATTTCGACGCCCAGCAAGTCCGGTTCGAAAAGTGCCTGAGTCCTTACACGGTGAAGACGGTCGGGCAGCGCCCCGAAGGCGGTTGGGCGCTGTTCATCGCCATGCATGGCGGCGGCAATGCGCCCCAGCGCGTGAACGACCAGCAGTGGCGCGTGATGCAGAGCTACTACCACGACCTGGATTCCGTGCCGGGCTACCTCTACGTGGCCTTGCGCGCGCCGAACGACACCTGGAACGGCTTTTACGATAATTACGTCTATCCGCTCGTCGCCAACCTGATCGACCAGTTCCTGCTCTTCGCGCACGTGGACCCGGACAAGGTGTTCATCATGGGGTATTCGCACGGTGGCTACGGCGCGTTTGCCATCGGGCCAAAGATGCCGGACCGCTTCGCCGCCATTCACGCCTCGGCCGCGGCGCCCACCGACGGCGAGACTTCGGCGAAGACGCTCCGCAACACCGTTTTCACCTACATGATCGGCGAGAAAGACCTCGCCTACGGCCGGCTCCCGCGCTGCCAGGCCTTTGACAAGCAAATCCGCGAGCTGCGCGGCGACCGGCAGGACATCTACCCGGTCACGATGGAACTCATTGCCGGCAACGGCCACACCGGCTTGCCCGACCGCGACAAGATCAAGGGCATGTATCCGGCGGTGCGCAACCCGGTGCCGCGGGAGCTGACCTGGGAACTCACCGACCCGGTCATCCACGACTTCTTCTGGCTCGAAGTGCCGCAGCCGGGCAAGCAACAGGAGATCGACGCGACCTGCCGGGACAACCACGTCACCGTCACCACCAAAGGCATCGCCGCCGCCAGCGTGCTCCTGGACGGCCGGTTGGTGGACTGGCGGAAGTCCGTGGTCTTCGAAGTCAACGGTCGGGTGGAGACGATGCGGCTCCGCCCCAGCCTGCGGACCTTGTGCGAAACGCTCAGCGCACGCGGCGACCCCGGCTTGGCCTTTGCCTGCAAGGTGAAGCTGGCGCTGTGAACAAGTGCGGTTGTGCGACCGAAATTGCCGCCAACGGTGCTTCGTTCTCTCTGCACTTGCGACGCTTTGCGTTTCTCCTACGTCGGTCATTCGCGCCAGCGTTTGGAGTGCGCGCGCTTGAGCGCCGCTTTGAATTCCGCCGAGCGCGTGGTCCTCAGCCAAAGCGCCGGTAAACCGGACGCACTCCAAACGCTTCGCGACTGCGTTGCGCCAGCATGCCTCAACCGCCCCTTCTCAATCCTTCCGTCTTCTGCGGACTTCGCCGCGCGATGCGCGGTTCGCACTTTGCCGCGTCGTTGCTAAGCTCACGCCCATGCTTGACGTGCTGCGCGCGGCGTGGCCGACCGCGTGGTCTTCTTCGACGGCGGCCATGTGGCCGAATCGGGTCCGCCGGAACAGCTCTTCAGCGCGCCCCAGCACCCGCGCACGCGGGAGTTTCTGCGCCGGAGCGCCGGCATCCTCGCCGGCTTTCCGCCGGGCACGCACGCACCAGGGAGTGGTTGAGCAAGACTGTCGTGCGGTGAGCCGGTGCGGTGGCTGGGCGCGCGGCCGTTTCCACCGCGGACGCGCGAAGCGGTTTCCCGCGCCTTGAAGTGAATGACAACGGCCTTGCCTCGGTCTAAGGCCGGGAAATAGCATTCATTTCAAAATTGCATCACGGGTAAACCCATGGAACGACGACATTCTGGCAGACCGGCCCTCTGGTTGGTGATCCTCCCCGCCCTTGCGCTTCAACTCGCCGCCGCCACCCCCGAGTGGATCTGGCATCCGAACGACGGCAAGCCGCCCGGCGATGGCGAGGTTCGGTACTTCCGCAAGACCTTCACCGTGGACGGGCCAGTGAAAGAGGCGATGTTGACCGCCACGGCGGACAACGCGATGGCGGCGTACCTGAACGGCGTCTGGGTGACGGCGAGCACCAGTTGGGAGAGCGCCGCGCGCGCGAAGGTGGCGAAGCAGCTTCATGCCGGACCGAACGTGCTCGCCATTCGCGCCGAGAACGAAGGTGGCGCCGCCGGCCTCATCGCGCGCCTCGAAATCAAGTTCGCCGACGGCCACCGGCGGGTGGTCGTGAGCGACGCCACCTGGCTGGCGGGCGCGCAGGAAGCGCCGAACTGGAGCCAGGCCGATTTTCAACCGACCGGTTGGGTCGCTGCGAAGAACCTGGGCGCGCTCGGCGTGGCGCCTTGGGGCAACGTCTTCGCGGCCAAGACGGCCACCCCGGCGGAATCGCTCACGGTTTTGAAGGACTTCAAAGTCGAGCTGGTCCACTCGGCGGAGACCGGCGAAGGCTCTTGGATTTCGATGACCATCGACGATCGCGGCCGGCTGATCGTGTCGCCGCAGGACGATGCCCAGCCGCTCCTGCGCATTGCGCTCACTGACGCCGGGCAGATCGCCAAGATCGAGCCGATCCCGGCGCCGATCCACCAAGCGATGGGATTGCTCTACGCACACGACAGCCTGTACGCGAATGCCCACGGCCCGCAAGGCACCGGCCTTTACCGGTTGATCGACGCAAACCACAACGATCAATTCGACTGGGACGAGGTCGCGTTCCTGAAGCACTTCCCCGGCGAGGGCGAGCACGGTTACCACGCGGTGGTCGAAGGTCCGGATGGCATGATTTACGTCATCAACGGTAATCACACCAAGCTGCCGGCCGGCCTGTCGCCGAACTCGCCCCACCAGCATTATGCCGAGGACTTTCTATTGCCGCGGCAATGGGATGCCAACGGCCACGCGGTGGGCGTGATGGCGCCCGGCGGCCAGGTCTTTCGCGCCGATCCGGCGGGCAAAAACTGGGAGTTGATGCTCGCCGGCTTCCGCAACGCGTACGACTTCGCCTTCAACGCTGACGGCGAGATGTTCACCTTCGACTCGGACATGGAGTGGGACTGGGGCCTGCCGTGGTATCGGCCGATCCGCATTTGCCACTGCGTGGTCGGCGCGGAGTTTGGCTGGCGCTCCGGCACCAGCAAATGGCCGGTCTGGTATCCGGACAGCCTGCCACCGGTGGTGAACGTGGGGATTGGATCGCCGACGGGCGTGAAATTCGGCACCGGCGCGAAATTCCCGGCGCGCTATCAACGCGCCCTTTATGCGCTCGACTGGACTTACGGCCGCATCCTTGCGGTTCACCTGCAACCGCAAGGCGCCACCTACACGGGCGATTTCGAGGAATTGGTGCGGGGCAAGCCGCTGAACGTGACGGACGTCGAGATCGGCCATGACGGGGCGATGTATTTCATCACCGGCGGGCGCGGGACGCAGTCCGGCCTTTATCGCGTGAGCTACGTGGGTAACGAATCGACCGCCCCGGCGAACCTGCACGACCGTCAAGGCGAGCAGGTCCGCGCCTTGCGGCACAAGCTGGAATCCTTCGCCGGCCACACTGATCCGGCCGCGCTCGATATTGCCTGGCCGCACTTGAACGATCCCGACCGCTGGATTCGCTACGCCGCGCGCATTGCTGTCGAAAGCCAACCGGTGGCCCAGTGGGCCCAGCGCGCGTTGGATGAAGAACGGCCTGACGCGTCGATCACCGCCCTCCTCGCGCTGGCGCGTTGCGGTGGAAAGGAACTCCAGACCGATCTGCTGATGAGCCTGCAGCGCCTCACGAACGTATCGCTTACCGAGGAACAAGAGCTTGCCGCGCTGCGTGTGTTGGAACTCGCGTTCATCCGCATGGGACCGCCCGGCGAGGAAGTCCGCAACGCCGTGATCAGCGCGCTTTCGCCGCTTTACCCGGCCGATTCCGTGCGGCTCAACCGCGAGCTGAGCCAGTTGCTGATCTACCTCGAAGCGCCCGACGTGGTGCCGAAGACGCTGAGCTTGCTGGCCAAGGCGCCGACGCTCGAAGAACAGGTCCACTACGTCTTCCACCTGCGCACACTCAAGCACGGTTGGACGATGGCCGAACGGCAGGAGTATTTCCACTGGATGAACCGCATCCGCTCCGGCGGCGCGCATCCGCCCGAACTGCTGCGCTGGTTCGCGGAGGCCGGCCGGCCTTACAGCAACGGCGCCAGCTTCGACAAATACGTCAACAACTTCCGCAAGGACGCCGTGGCCACGCTTACGCCGGCTGAACTGGCGGCGTTGAAACCGATCCTCGTCGGCAGCGCCATTGCCTCCATCCCGGCCGCGACCAACCGCGTCTTTGTCAAGGAATGGACCGTGGACGACCTCGCGCCCGCGCTGGCCGAAACGACCACCGGCCGCTCGTTCGCCCGCGGCAAACAGACCTTCCGCGACGCGCAGTGCATCGTCTGCCACCGGTTCGGCGACGAAGGCGGGTCGGTCGGTCCGGACCTGACGGCGGTGGCGTGGCGTTTCAGCCGGCAGGATTTGTTGGAAAACATCATCCTGCCCTCGAAGGTGGTTTCGGATCAGTACCAGAACACGACCTTCGCGCTTAAGGACGGCGACGATTTGACCGGCCGCGTCATCGACGAAGACCAGGACAAGTACGTGCTCGTCACCAACGCGCTGACGGGCGAGCAGAAGGAACTGAAGAAGACAGACGTGGTCTCCAGCACCGCGTCCAAGCTCTCGCCGATGCCGGAAGGCTTGGTGAACATCCTGACCAAAGACGACATCCTCGACCTGATCGCCTATCTCGAATCTGGCGGGAATCGGCAAGTTGCGGCCTTCAAGCCGTAGGCCCTTGCCCGTCGAATCCTGAGTTCCGAATTGGCCCTCTGTGCCTCCGCGTCTCTGGGGTGTTCTTATGGTGGGGCGAGACTCCGTCGAGCCCTGCAGTTTCAGCCACAGAGGCACTGAGGCCAGGAGTCTGTATTTGGAAACCAGGAAAGCAGGAATTCAGAAACCGCTCCACCGAATTCCAGAGTTTCTGGGTTCCGAATTGAGCAGGCAAACTCGAACTTCCGTCGTCGCTTTCGAGCCGCGCCCCAAACCCGTTCAGGATCGCTGCCAGATGGGCTTTGCGTTGCTCCGTTGCGAAGCGCCGCCAAGTCCATTCAGGGTTGCTTCGCGGCGACGCGGGCTTCCACCTTCTCCAAAATCTTGGTCACCGCTTCGAACTGCTGACTGAACAATGGCCAGTCGGGGTCGTCGAGGTCGTAACCGGGGTAGCGGTCCACGAAATACGCATCGGCCAGGACCTCGCAAAGGGGGCCCAGCGGGGCGACCAGGTCGGATTGACGCGCCACCAGTTCATCGAGGAGGCGTTCGAGGTCGTGGGTGCGCT
>JAKCAB010000713.1 GCA_021839785.1 bacterium
GGCGGCGATCGCCTCGGCTGCCTGCGGCGCGGTGAGCGTGCCTTTGAACTTGTCCGGGCAGATGAGGACGCAGCGCGACATGAAGCGTAAACCGGCTCGGCGGGGCGCCCGCCTCGGCGGGGTTTAGACTCGCCAGCTCGGCTTCTCGGGCAGGCTGGCGTTGAAGGCTTTGAGCAGCTCCGCCTCGTAATCGCCGGCGAACGTGTCATTGAGAAAGCGCTCGATGCCCTCGTCAAAGAGGTGTTGCCACCACGCTTCCTCATTGCCGGGGACGATGGGGAAAAACAGCGCATGGTTGGCCTTGGCGGCTTTGAAGTCGCCCGGCGCATCGCCGATCATCAAGACGTGGCGGGGCGGGTACTTGCCACCGCTGGCCAGCTTGAGGTGGTCGGTTTTCGTACCGAGTTCCTGGCCGGCGATCAGTTTCGCGTGCGACGCGATCCCGTGCTCGGTCCACTCGCGTTCCAGCGCCTCGGTGGGCGTCTGGGAAACCACGATCACGTCGGCGGCTTCGTTCAGCCGGAGGAGGGTCTCGCTCACCAGTGGGAACGGCGGCACGCCGAAGACGATGTCCTCGATCGCGGCGTTGACAGCGTTCGACCACTCCATGACTTGCTGTAGCGCGGCGTTACCGGCCTCGATCTCCTTCTTGAGCGCGGCGTTGCTGAGCTTCGGCTCGCGCGCAATCCATTCGTCGAGCACGTCGGTCTTCCACGGCTGGACGCCGCGGGCCTGCACTTCGGGGCGCTCGACGAGGAGGTTCAGGGCGTTGGAAAGGGCCGGAAAGCGGTTGATGCCGCGGGTCTTCGAATAAAGGTTCACAAACTCCCAGACTTCGCGGGCGTACTTGCTCACCGCCTGGAGGCGGAAATGCTTGATGAACATCGGCGCGAAGCACTCCTTGTGTTTGATCTCCATCGAGTCGAACACGCAGCCGTCCGAGTCGATCCCGACGAAGAACTCGTGGGCGGGTTGGAACGCGGTGAGAACGTTGGCGCTGTCACTCATAGGTCAAAAGTCAGGCCCCAAATTGGCGGACGCTGCCAACCCAAGTCAATCGCGGAGGTACGCGAAGAAAAGTCGGGGGCGGAAGCAACAAATTGTCGGCTTGCCGATCGCGCGGCGCGGTCGTTGACTCCAGCCATGCGGGTCAAACCTTCCATCCTTCTCCTTGGCCTGGGTATTCTCTTTGCCTTGGCACTGAGCGGAGTGATTTGGTTGATGAGGGCAGCGAGTCCCCGCATTACTGTGGCATTGAAGGGAACCAGAGAACCGCGAACGCTCGACTTTGGACTGGTTTGCACGATCAAGAACCGCTCGTTTCGGCCGCTTCTTTACTCGATCCGAGCGGCCTATGACACCGAACCGGTTTATCTCCGCTGGCCGTGGCCGGAATTGCCGGACCAGTTCGCTCGCGCCGGCCGAGTGGAATCTCGAGACAGCAAGTCGTTCCTTTTACCTCCGCCGCCGAGTCGGACCAACGTGGTTGTTGCAGTTGTCGTGGATTACGGTTACGCACGGCCGAATATCTTTGGCAAACTGACGCAGACGACGCTTTGGATCCGGTTCTGGCATGGATTGCTGAAACGACCTTTTCCTCCGGGTGATTGGTCGTGGGTGAATGGCGGGAGTGTACAGGAGGAGTTGGTTCTCAAAGGGAACTCACTGATACAACCGCCTCGAAGCATCGCCGAGCGGGACACCAACACATGCTCCGGAATGCCCCCGCCCCTGCCGGAGAATCTCTCTCCCTTTTCGCGCGGCTCCCGATAGCCCGAGTGTGCGCCGCCAACACCGGACACGCACCCGGTCAGGAGACGCCTATCCAGCGCATGGCCAGCGCAGCCAGGCCCAGGAAGAAGAAGAAGCCGGCCACGTCGGTGACGGTGGTGAGGAAGATGCTCGAAGCCAGCGCGGGATCGACGCGGCACAGTTTTAGACCGAACGGGATCAGGACGCCCGAAAGGCCGGCCGCCAGTTGGTTCAACCACATCGCGACGCCGGCCACCAATCCCAATAGCACGCTGCCTTTCCAGAGCCAACCCACCACGCCGACGACCAGGCCCACGGCCAGACCGTTCGCGAGGCTCAGCAGGAGCTCCTTGAGGAGCGCCCGCCGGCCGTCGCCAGGCGCGAGTTCACCCAAGGCCATGTCGCGAATGATGACCGTGAGGGTTTGCATCCCGGCGTTGCCGCCCTGGCCCGCGACGATGGGCAAAAACACGGCCAGCGCCGTCCACGCCGCGATGGTGCGCTCGAACAGGCCGACCACGAACGCGGCCATGAACGCGGTGAGCAGGTTCACGTAAAGCCACGGCAACCGCCGGCCGATGGCGCGGTGCCAGGGCGTGAGCGCGCGTTCCTCGCCGGACAAACCGACCATGAGTTGCATGTCCTCGGTGGCTTCCTTGCGCGCGATCTCCAGCGCGTCGCTGGCCTTGACCACGCCGACGAGCACGCCGTCCGCCTCGGTCACGGGCAGGCCCAGGTAATGGTAATGCTCGAAGCGCCGGGCCAGCGCTTCCTGATCGTCGCTCACGCGCACGGTCTTCACGTCGCGATTCATGACTTCGCCCATGCGCCGGTCAGGGCGGCGAAAGACCAGGTCGCGCAGACTGACGATCCCGACCAGGCGCCCGGCCGCGTCGGTCACGTACAGGTAGGCGATGTCTTCGGTGCGTTCGTCCTGGGCACGCCCCCGCAACAACTCGCGCACCTGTTCGACCGTCATGTCCGCGCGCAGGGCGATGAACCGGTTGGTCATGATGCCGCCGGCGGTGTCTTCCGGATAGCGCAGCAAGGCGCGCACGCTGGCGGCGAAGCCTGCCGGCACGCGGGTCAGCGCCTCGCGGCGAGCGCGGGCGGGCAACGCCTGTACGAGATCGGCGGCATCGTTGGGCGGCAGGCAGGTCAACAGTTCGCCAAGCCGCCCGGCAGGCAGATCCTCCAAGAGCTCCGGCAGCCGTTCGGTTTCGACCTCGGCCAGCGCGGCGGCAGCCTGGGCGACCGGCAACCGACCGAGCAGTTCGCGGGCGTCCGGCCCGGGGAAACGCTGAAGCCGGTCGGCCAAGTCGGCCGGATGAAGCCGTTCGAGTTCGAGCAGCGGCGACGGTGCGGTTTCGCTCATGACAAAAGACAGGTTGGGCCACCGGCGTTTCCTGGCGAGCCGGGCCGGCGCTGAACATAGCATGTCGAGAAGGGTGTGGCGGGGGCAGTCCTGGTGGTCGTTTCGCGCGCGACTCGGCCGGGCGGGATTGCCGGTTGAAAAGCTGACGCCGGACGGCAAGCTGCGCGCGTTCGCAAAGGCAACGCGGTTCGTGAACACAAACCATGTCCAACCGGTCTTGCGCCGGAAAGAAACCGATTTGCGCGTCGTGCCGCTGGGGTTCGGCGCCTTGATTGCCGTGGGCACGTTCCTGCTGGTTCTGCCCTGGGCGCACAATCCCGGCCAGCACGTGAGCTGGCTGGACGCGCTGTTCCTGGCCACGTCGGCCACCTGCGTGACGGGTCTCAGCCCGGTGAACGTGGCGGACACGTTCAACGCCTTCGGCCAGGGCGTGCTGTTACTGTTGATCCAGTTCGGCGGCCTCGGGATTTTCACGGCGAGTATTTTGCTCGTGCTCGTCGCGGGCAACCGCCTTTCGCTCACGGAGGAACAGACGATCAAGGCGACGGTGGGCCGGCTGCGCGAAGCGCGCCCGCTGGACGTTTTCGTTTACGCCTGCCTGTTCGTGTTTGTGGTGGAACTGGCGGGGGCCGTGGCGTTGTTTCCGTTGATGAATCAAGCGTCGGACACGGGCGAGGTGGGACCAACGCTTTGGCAGGCGGCCTTTCACGCAGTCAGTGCCTTCTGCAACGCAGGCCTCTCGATCGTTCCCGAAGGCCTGGCGCGCTGGCGGGAACAGCCCGGCATCCTGGCGGTGATCGACTTGCTGGTGATCGCGGGGGGGATCGGACTGCTGACGCTGATCAACCTCAGGTTCTATCCATTCTGGAGGCGGGATCCGCGGCGCCGGGGCCGGTTGACCCTCCAAACCCGGCTGTGCCTGTATTCCTCGGCCCTGCTCATTGTCGTCGGTGCCGTGGCGACCTTCACCTTCGAGCTGGATGAAACGCTCAAGGACGCGCATGGCTGGGATCTCGTTTCGTGGCCGCTGTTTCACTCGGTGATGTCGCGCACCGCCGGCTTCAGCGTGGTCGATGTGGGCCGGATGAACCCGCCGACGCTGCTGGTCACGATGGTGCTGATGTTCATCGGCGGTTGCCCGGGGTCGATGGCGGGCGGCATCAAGACGGTCACGGCCGTCGTGCTCGTGTTGACGGCCATCTCGGCGTTGCGCCGGCGGGACGAAATCCAGTTCTGGGGCCGCCGCCTGCCGGCGAAAGTTTCCTACACCGCCGTGATGTTGTTCCTGCTGGCGCTCGCCTTCCTGAGCACGGCGGTGGGCCTGCTCATGCTGGCCGAGGAAGGCCGGCCGGCGGCGATGACTTCCAGTCAATGGCTGGGCATCGTGTTCGAGGCGGTGTCGGCCTTCGGGACGGTGGGCTTGAGCACGGGGGTGACCCCGCTTTTGACGCCTGCGGGCAAGCTGATTATCGTTGCGCTCATGTTCGCCGGTCGGGTGGGGCCGCTGGTGTTGTCGGTGTATCTGGCGCGACCGGCCAATCCCCTGCCGGTGAAATATCCGCACGAGGAATTGTCCCTCGGATAACCCTGGGGCCGGCGGTAGCATTCGAGACATGGCGCAACGCATCATCATTTTGGGCGCAGGCCGGTTTGGCAGCCACCTGGCGTCGCGGTTGTCCGAGTTCGGTTGCGAGGTGTTGCTCGCGGACAAGGACGCGGCGCGGGTGGAGGACTTGAGCCAGGACGGCTTCCACACGGTGGAACTGGACGCCGAAGACGAGAGCGCGCTCAAAGAAGCCGGTGTGCAGGAGGCCGACGCCGTGGTCGTTTGCATCGGCGAGAACATGCAGGGCAGCATCCTCACCACGTTGCTGCTGAAAGATCTGCGGGTGAAGCGCGTCGTCTGCCGGGCCTTGGACGCCCGGCACGCGACGGTGCTGGAGAAGCTCGGCGCCGACCTGGTGGTCTTGCCCACGCGTGACATGGCCTACCGCCTCGCCGAGCGCCTGCGCGACAATACCGGCAGCGACCGCATCCCGTTGAGCGGCGACTATCAGCTCGCGCATGTGCGGGTGGGGCCGCCTTTACACGGCAAGACCCTCGCCGAGGCGCGCCTGCGCGAGGAGTACCGCATCAATGTCGTCCTGCTGACCCGGCCGGGGCCGAACCAGACCACGAGGTCGGTCGAACCCAAACCCGACCTTCGCCTGGCGCTCCACGATGTCCTGATGGTCGCGGGGCTCCGGGAGAACATCAACCGCTTCGAGCAGGAATGCGCCCTGCCCGAATGACCTTCAGCTACTTTTCATGAATGCCTGTCTGCTATCCACCGGCGAACCGCGCCGCGTGGGCTTCGTTTCCACCCGCTTTCAGGGCACCGATGGCGTGACGCTGGAGGCCCGCAAGTGGGCCGCGGTGCTCGAACAGATGGGCCATCCCTGCTATTGGATGGGCGGTTTGCTGGACAGCCCGCCCGAAATCAGCCATCTCGCCCCGCTGGCCTTTTTCCGGAACCCGGAGGTGGAAGCGCTTCATCGCCGGCTTTACGGCGTCTCGGTTCGTTCGCGCGAGTTGTCCGACGCCATCCACACGATGAAGGAGAAGCTCAAGGACGAGCTTTACCGGTTCATCGAGAAGTTCCGGCTGGAGGTGCTGGTGCCCCAAAACATCCTCGCCATTCCGGTGCACATTCCGCTGGGTCTGGCCATGACCGAAGTGCTGGCGGAGACCGGCCTGCCGGCCATCGCCCACCATCACGATCTCGCCTGGGAACGCGAGCGCTTCACCCTCAACGCGGTGAACGACCACCTGCGCGCCGCCTTCCCGCCGTCGCTGCCACGGATCGAGCACGTGGTCATCAACTCGATGGCGCAAAAGGAACTCGCGCGACGTTGCGGGCTGCCTTCCGTCGTCATCCCGAACGTCGTCGATTTCGAGACGCCCCCGCCGGGCATCGACGAGTACAACGCCGACGTGCGTCAGGAAATCGGCCTTGCGCCGGACGACCTCTTCGTCCTGCAACCCACCCGGGTCGTGGCCCGCAAAGGCATCGAGCATGCGCTGGAACTGGTGCGCCGTCTGGGCGACCCGCGGGTCAAGCTGGTGATCTCCCACCCGGCCGGCGACGAAGGCAACGAGTACATGAAGCTGATGCGCGAGCGGATCGAAGAGGCGCACCTCGACGTGCGGTTCATCGCCGAGCGCGTGGCTGAGCAACGCGGCCGCGACGCCGAAGGCCGGAAAATTTACACGCTCTTCGACGTTTACCCGCACGCGGACCTGGTCACCTACCCGAGCCATTACGAGGGGTTCGGCAACGCCTTCCTCGAAGCGATCTATTTCCGCAAGCCCGTGGTCGTAAACACCTATGCGGTGTACGCGCGCGACATCGCGCCGCTCGGTTTCAAGACGATCGCGATGAACCAGTTGGTCAGCAACGAGGTGGTGAGGAAGACGCGCGAAGTGTTGACGGATCCGGCGCTGCGCCAGGAATGGGCGGAGACCAACTACCAGCTCGGCGTGAAGTATTTCTCTTACGCCGTGGCCCGCCGGAAATTGGCGGCCCGCATGGCGAATCTTTTCGGGGAGAGCATTTAACCTATATACTGGACAGTGCCAGGTTCGCGGCTTGTTGACTGCTCCCGTGGAGAGGTTCCGTCTGGCGGCCAGGAGCCTGGCTTGGGCCAGACGCAAGGCTGGGTTGCCCCACGGATCGGT
>JAKCAB010000846.1 GCA_021839785.1 bacterium
GCAAAGCGCCGGCGCTCGCCGCTTCAAGCTGGGTCCGCGCCAGCACGCGCCGCAGTTGACCGATCTTGCCGGCGGGTCCGGTGAGGCGGCGCAGGAACGGATCGGAGAAGTACAGGTAACCGCGCGTGGTTTCGCGCGGCGGCAGTTGCGTGAGCAGGTAACGGAACTCGGCGCTTCGGCCCAGACTGCCCGCGCCGTTCCGGGCCTGCAGTTCCAACGCCAGCTCCACTTCCGACCGCTGCGAACCGATCAACAGCAGGTCGCCGCGCCGGACCCAGAACACCGTCTGGCCGCCCGCCAGTTTCCGCGGCGTGATCTGGTCGAGGTCGCCCATGCCCACCAACTTGAGCAGCGTGCCCAGCAAGGCCGGATTGCGCACGCGGGCCACGACGGTCGGGTCGGTGCCATCGATGAAGTGCAGGTCGGGCAGGAACAACGCGACCTCCGCCAGCACCTCCGAACTCAGCATCGAGCGCATGAAGTCCTCAGTCATGCCCAACCGGGCGAGGTATCGTCCGAGCAACTGGTAGTCGATGCTGCGCCCGGTGAAGCCGGTCGAAAGGTGGAACAGGAAATCCGAACCGGAATCCAGGAATTGCACCAGTGCCTCCGGTTTGGGGAAATAGACAAAGAAACGGTCGGGCGGCACCAGGTCGGCCAGCGCCAGGCGCCCGCCTTCGGCGCCTTTGAGCATCGCCTCGTAAGGGTGAGCTTCGATCTCGACGCCTTTGATCGCGTCGAGGCGCACGGTTTCGCTTGTCTCGGGCGCAACGGTTTCGGCGCCGCCAATTTCCTGCATCTGCAGCGTCTCGCGAATCGCCGTGCGCCCGCCCAGCACGCCGAACACCGTGGTCTGGTTGCCGGGCGTTCGCGGCCGGCCCGACGCGGCGTCCGGCAACGACAGCCCGTAGAGTTCCCCGGCCTGGCGCAACCAAAGCGAAAGCGTTAACGACGGGTAGCGTTCGGCGATTTGCTGCCAGCGAACCATGCGCAAACGAGCCCAATCGGCCAGGAGAGTCTTGTCGCCGGGCGCGGCGGAGGCGATGTCCCAACTCGCTTCGATTTCCTGGCCGGTGACGCGGTTCCGCAACTGAAGCTTGACCGCCCCACCAGGCGTTTTCACCTGGCGCGCGAGCAGGCGATAGGTGGCGAGATCGTCAGGGCCGACCGCGGGCTGTTTGTGAGTCGGATTGCGCGGCACGATCTCGAGATTGTACCTGGCCACGTGTTCGGCCGTGTTCGGCTCGCGGACGACCTGGCCGTCGTTCCAAAGCACGTAGTGTTTGCCGTCGTCGAGCAGCGGCCGCACCTCGAACGCCAGCGGCTGGCGTTCCGGCAAGTCAACCCCCGGAGCTGTCGGTTGAGTGCGGAAACGCAAGCCGGGGACCAGCACGTAGTTCGTCAGGCTCTCCGCGGATTGGACAAAGCGCAGTTGTTCCTTGGACAAGTCCTCGAAGCGATCCGGTGCCTTCCCGCCGTTCGTGTCCGCGTACTGCCGGCAAGCCCAATAAATCATGTGGAGCTGGCCCCGGTCAGCCTGCAACGCCCGCCGTTCGCTCAAGCGCGCCGTGCGGTCGCCCACCAGCGCGGTGAGCACGGCGGCCGGCGGCACGAGGAAGATGTCCTTCAGCGGTCCGGCCGGATCGCCGGGCAAGAGTTCGAACACGCCTGGCGCGGGCAGTTCCAGGTTGCCGCTCAAAACGGTGATACCAGTCCGGTCGTCGGTGAAACGGCGGGTGGATTGCACCGGGCGGACTTCTGCGGCCAGTGCCTGCGTGGCGACCAGAACCAGGAGTGGGAGGATGGGTGTTTTCATGGTGCGAACCGTACGCGCGTCGCCGGTGGACCGAGAATCGAAAATGGGCGCCGGGCGGTTCCGACCCGTCAATGCACAGCGGTCCCGGTTCGGCCGAGGAGTCACGCCGGCGGGGACGGTCGGACAAATGGCGCCAGGATTTCGAGGAACTCAGCCGGCAGCCGGCGCGGCTTTCCTTCCAGCGTAGCACAGACGTGGCGCGTTTCGCCTTCGAGGACGAGCTCCGCTTTCGCCCTGTATATGCCGCAGCCGAAATGCAGCCGCAGGCGGTCCAATCGGTTCAGCCAGAGCTCGACGCTGAGTTCGTCGTCATAGCGCGCCTGGCGATGGTAGCGGAGCTGCAATTCCATCACCGGAAACGTGAAGCCTCTGGCCTGCCAGTCGAGGAAGGGTTGACCCAGGCTGCGAAACATTTCGCCGCGCGCGGCTTCGAGCAGGTCGAGGTACCGGCTGTAATAGACGTGGTCGCCAAGCGTGCACTCGGCGTAAGTCACGCGGTGCCGATGAACGAAGGTTTTCGGTTCCATGCAAAATCGAGACGCGCGCCACTGCCGGAGGCTCGTCCGACGAAGCGCGTGATTCCGGAAGGGGAGCGGCGCGCGGTCACGCCGGGATTTCACCAGGAAAGCACGCGGAAGTAACGCTCGATTCGCTTCGCGAAAGCCGGCGGCTCGCTCCATTGCGTCTCCGTCGTGATCAGGCTGACGGGCGCAAACGGATCGCCCAACCGCAAGGTGCTCTCGACCTGGAAGACGCGACCGCTCCCCGTCCACGTCAGCGTGGGAATGGAGCCGGGTTGTGGGCCGATCCTGACTTTCGGCCCGACTTCGCCAGGCGGCAAGGCGGCATCCGACACCACGAAGAGGCCCTCCAAGCCGAAGTTCGCGAGGTCTTCGAGCGGCTGAAAATCGCGCAACAAGTCTAGGTTTTTGCCCACCACGTAACCTTCGTCGCTGAGAATGTCGCCGTCGGTGATCGGCCCCAAGTTGGCATCTTGAAAACCTTCCTCGGTGGAGAACCAGATTTCGCCTGACGGCCAGATGAAGAAGCCGTCCAGGCCGTAGTCGTGATCCAAGGTGTCCGGCTTGAAGCGCGCCAGCAACTCCGCATTCGAGCGAACCACCCGACCGCTGCTGCCGAGGAGATCGCCGCGACCCAGCATGATTCCGAACCGCTCGGAGAACGCGGGTGTGCGAATCGAGAACAGCCACTCGCCGGTGTCGAGCCGGCGGACTGCGTCGAGGCCGAGATCGGGCACGATGGGCATGATGCCAAAGGCAGCCACCAGCGCCTGGTTGGTCAGCAGAAGCTTCCCGTTTTCCGACAGCAAATCGCCTTCCTGCAACGCCCCCAACGTTTCGCTCTGGGCTGGCGCCGTCAGCGAAAAGGCGATTTCGCCGCCCGGCAGGACATCGAACGCGTCCACGCTGGCGTCGGTCGCGGCTGACAAGCCGACCGCCGCGAGCAGGTTCTGACCGCGGCGCACCACCCGGCCGGTGTCAGTCAGCACGTCGGCGGCGCTGATGCGGTTGGGCGGATCGGTCACGCCACTAGTCAAGCCGCGGACGGTGTTGAACCACAGCTCGCGCACCGGCGCGGCGGGCAGGTTCAGGAAATACTGCGAGGTCAGCGAGCCGCCGTCTTCGGCGAGGCTGGTGGCCAACATCGGCCAGCGCCGTTCGACCATCGCGGATTCGTTGGTCAGGATCGCCCGACGTCCGCCGGCCGGAGTGGTCACGTTCACGTCCAAACGCCACTGCTGTTGGATGGCCACCTCGCCGCCGATCTGGAGCGTGCCTTCGCCGGTGATTTCGTAATCCGGCTTCGCCGCGCCGTCCGTGAGGCGGAGGTTGAACAGGTGATAGCGGTTAAAAAGCGGATTGGAATCGATCAGCGCCAAATCGAAACCGCCCCGCAACGGAACCAGGATGGTGGGCCGGTCGCACACCGCGCAATTGTCCAGAAACCAGTTGCCTGCGAGCACTTGGTAGCGCCAGCACTGGCTGACGGGGACGGCGGCGACGCGGAGCTTCAGGGTCGTGGGGGCGTTGGTCGCCGCCAGTTCGAGGTCCAACTCCGGCCAATCGGCGGTGACTCGCACGGAGCCGCTGTCGAAGTGCCAGTCCTCCGTGTTTTCGCGCAGGTCGAGCGTGAGTCGTTGGGTGATCGGACCGCGTCCGCCGACCGTGTAATGGCCGCTGCCGCGCAGCACTCGCGGTGGGCCGTCGGGCGTCGCGATTTCGAGGTAAACCCAATCGAGCGCATAGACCTTCCAGTCCAGCGGACTGATTTGCGGTACCAGTCCGAATTGACCCCGCAGAACGGCGGTACCGGCAGCGTCAGTGGTCGTGCTGTCTTGGGTGAGCCGATAAGGCGTGCCCTGGCCTGGCGAAGCCCGGCCGACGGCCACGAGGCTGGCGGTCAGAGCCGCAGCCAGCCAAAGCCACCTCACCCGGCGCAGATCGGTCTTCATGGCGGGACTATACCCTCTCACCCGAGGCGCGGCAACGGGTGCCCCGAGGCACACGCGATTCGCGGAATTGGCACCGCTTGGGAGCGCGGCGAAGCGGGCTAGGCGCCGGGCTTCAGCGCACCGGATGCCTGCGCGAGCGGGGCTGGCCGATGATTTGCAGCAACGCTTGTTGAAGTACCAAGTCGTCGTCAAGCGAACTGGATACCAACCGCTGGTTGCCCGTCAGCAGCGTGTCCATGGCCTGGACCAACTCGGCGGTGGAATAATGTTCCGTCTGGACGAGCGCTTTCGAGACCACGAACGGGTGCATCGCCGCCGGATTGTAACGCTTGTCGGCGGGCAACAGGCCGGCCGGGACGCTTTCGAGCACGCTCTTGATCCGACCGTACGGGGTCGTGGACTTGAGATGGCCGAGGCGGATCAGCTCTTTCAGCAGGAGCAAGGTCCGCACTTTCGAGATCAGCCCATAAAGGAGGCCGATGTGGCTCTTGTTTTTGTCCACCTTCAGCCTGATCTCCCAGAGATCTTCGTCGAGCGCCCGCAAGGCGCGGGGCAGGTCGCGGTCGCCCAGCGCCTCGCCCAAGGCGAACGCGCGGGCGTGTTTGCTGCGCGAAACCAGCGCGGCCACATCGGCGGCCGTGATCGTCTGCCGGTCACCGGCAAACAGCGCCAACTTCTCGGCCTCGGCGCTCAATTGGCGGAGGTTCGGTCCCACCGCGGCCACCATCTGGCCAACCGCTTCTTCTTCGATCCGTTTCTCCTTCGCGACCAATTCGCGGCGTACGTAAGACTCCGCTTGCTCCGCCCAGTCCTTGTCGTCGAGCGAGAGGCCGCGATGTTCCTCGGCTTCGCCGACGCCCTCGACGGTTTTGTAGAACAGGCGCCGCTTGTCCACCTTGCCGGCGCTGATGAGCAGCCGCACGCCATCCCAGCGAAAGGTTTTCAGTTCCTGCGCCAGCCTGCCCAACCCCTCGGTGACCGCCGCCGCACTCGCCGTGCGCTCGTCCCCGAAGAAGTTGCAGTTCTGGAACCAGATCACTTTTTCGCTGCCGAAGAACGGCAGGGTCTGGAGGGCTTCGTTCAGCCGGGCCAACGCACGCAAGGCCTCGCCGCTGTTGGCCGCGCTGGCGTCGATCGCCTCATGGTCCAGGCCGCCGGCCGCTTCGCACCACTCCGTGTAGATTTGGCGGGCGTGCTGCTTGACGGCGAAGTCGTCCTCGCCCCAGACAAGCCTCAGCGGGGCAGTACTCTTTCTGGCGGCGGGGGGCACGGTCCGAAGAGGCTGGGCGCGACGGCACAGACACAGACGACCCGGCGGGGTCAGGCCTGCTCGGTGTCGTCGCTGTTTTCGTTGATCTTGGCGAGCATCTCCGACATGTCCTCGACCTGGTCGAAGAGCCGGCGGGCGACGAAGATCGGGCGCTTGCGCGCGGTGGCGAGCGCGAGGCAATCGCTGGGCCGCGCGTCCACTTCCACGATTTTCTTACCGAGCTCGTTTTCCTGCTTGAGAATCAGCCGGGCGAAGTAGGTCGAGTTGCGGAGTTCCGTGATGACCACCCGCTCGACGCTGATGCCGAAGCCGTCGAAGACCTGCGTCATCAGGTCGTGGGTGAGCGGGCGCTCCTTCGGGGCCTCCCGCATGAACATGCTGATGACCATGCCCATGTTGTTCTCGACCTGGATGACAAACACCTTCGCGTCGTTGCCAATGAAGATCGCGCAGCCGGTGGGAGCCGGCAGGATACCGCGGATGTCCACGGGGACGACGTCGTTCTTCATGGCGGGAATCTAGGAGCCATCGGCACAAATGACAAGCGGCTCCGCGTCGGCGGTCACGGCCGCAGATTGAAAATCGCGAACGGAATGTTCACGTAACCGCCGAACCAGAACTTGCCGTCGCTGTTGCCACCATCCACGACCGTCCGTGAGTAGAATCCGTATTGCCAGTGGCGCTTGGAAGTGGTGTAGCTGAAGCCGGCTTCGACCGAGTCGCTGTTCTCGCGCACGGCAACTGGGTAGTCGATCGTCCAAGGCGTGGCAGGATCGTAGCCGATGTCCTCGCCGGAGGTCGTGCCCAGACGGCGGTACCCGACTTGGAGCTCCCAGCCTTTGATCTGCTGGAACAAGCCAACAGAGGCGAGGTACTGATCGTTTGAGGTGGTGCGGTTCCAGCGGAACAGTGCGTCGCCGTAAGCGCCCAGCCCGGTCCAACCGAAGTGTTTTCGCGCGAGCACCTCTGGCTCGACGGCGGCGGAACGCACGCCCGGCGCGAACGGAAAGCCTTGCGAGTAAGTACCGGGCAGCACGGCCCCGGCACGCACCGTCAAGGTGGGCAGCCACTTGGAATCGGCCTGCGCCTCGTCGAAGATCTGGTAGCGCACGCCGAATGACGTGTCCATCAGACCGCTGGTGGATTGGGCGTGCTCGTCCGGACTGAACTTGCGCCAGCCCAAGGTGGTGTAGCCGACTGCGAGGTCCGCGGCCCAACGTTTGGCGATGCCGTACTGGAGCGTGATGTAGCCTTGATTGATATCGATGCCGTACCGTTCACCGT
>JAKCAB010000736.1 GCA_021839785.1 bacterium
CCACCCCCTCCGCCCTGGATGCTAAAACTGGTTTGGCTTCTCTGCGGTGTGGAAATTGCCACACCGCGTTGAGCCATCCCCATTCCACCGGCGAACCGGGGTGGCTGGCCCGGGACAACCACCGCACCGCCACCCCCGCCCGCGAAGCCGCCCCCGCCGCCAAAGCGCGCGCCGGGGTACGTCCCACCTCCGCTGCCGAAACTGGCCGTTCCCCCGCTCAGCGCCTGACCCGCGGCCCCCGGCAACCAGGCGCCGAACGGCCCGATTCCCGGCGTTGAGGTCGCGGGCAAGGGACCAGGCAACGCCGGTGGCGACGACACCACAGAACCGGACTGCGCGGCCGACGCACCGGAATTCGTATCGCTGCCGGCATCGTTTGCGTTCGCCGCGACCGGCGTGGCAACGGCAGGCGTCGGCGGAGCCGGCTTCGCGCGGCGCGCCCGGTCAGCGTGCGGAAACAAGGCCATGCCGCCGGCCACCACCGCCACAATGGCCACCGCCGCGATCGCGGCTTTCACCAAGGTGCCCAGCACGGGCGCAGTTGTCGCCGGCGTTTCCGGTAAAGCTTCCGTGGCGGCGGCGGCGAGGACGACTTTGCCCAGCCCGTGGAGCACCGGCGCGGGCGCGGCCTGGGCGCTTGCCGCCAGCATGGCCCCCAATGCGCTTGCGCCCACCACGACATCGCGGACGCGGAGTTTCTCGCGCAAAAGCTCCAGGCCCGTGGCGATGCGGCGGGAGATTGTGGGTTGCGACACGCCGTTGTCGGCGGCGATGTCGGTCATGCTTTGCCGCTGGAGGTAATGCCGGACCAGGACTTCGCGCAGTTCCTGCGGCATTTCTTCCAAGGCTTCGTCCACCAGCGGTTCCACCGCTTCCCAGGTGTCCGGTTCGCGCGAGACGCTCGCGGCGTACGCTTCTTCGCGGCGTCGGCGGGCGGCGTTCTGGCGGACGAGGTCCACTGCGCGCCGGGTGGCGACTTGGTGCAGCCAACTGCCCAGCGATCCGGTGATGCGGTGGGCGTGCTGGACGAACTGGAAGAAAGTCTCCTGCACGACGTCGGCGGCCTGGCTCTCGTCGCCCAACACCCGTCGGCAGGTGCTGTAAACCACATCCGCGTAACGGTCCATGATGGTGGCCAGGGCTTCCGAATCGCCACGGCCCAGGAACCGTTGCATCAAAAGGCTGTCGGTCGCTTCCATAGTTCGACTCGCCGGGACACCGCCCAGCTTATCCCATTTCAACCTTTAGTCGAAGCCGGCTCGCGATTCATGCAAAAAAGTCCCGCCTCGGATTCGCCGCGACTTCAGGGCGGGAACGCGCGTCGGCCGGACCGGAAGGTGGCGCCGCGGTCCGCGGGCGGTCCGGTTCACCTGCCGGGCTGGGGGGCGGCCAAATCGGCCGGGTTGTAACGGCCTCGAAGGGTACGGCCCCGGCCCACCGCGCGCGTCAGATGAGTTCGAGGATGGTCGCGTCCATCTTGACCGCCGCCGCCTGGCCGATGAAGTCCAGGCGCAGGAGCACTTCCACCATGCCCTTGCGGCTTTCGACCCAGCCCTCGATGCCTTGCAGCGGGCCGGACTTGATCCGCACCTTTACGCCCGGGCCGATGGTCGGGGCCAGCCGCACATCCACTTCTTGCTCGAGGGTGAACAGGATGTCTTCGAGTTGTTGGGCGAACTCCGCTTGATCCGGCACGTCCAGCAGATTCGCAACATAATCGCTTTGAAAAATCTTCTGTCGCTGCGCGGTGGTGATCTGGAGAAAAACGTAGCCGGGGAAGAGCGGCTTGTGGAAGACCAGTGTTTTTCCACGGTATTTCTTCACACTTCGATACAGCGGCAAGGTGGTGGAAAAACCTTCCCGCTCGCAGTAGTCAACCAGCTTCTTTTCGCAGCGTGGCCGCGTGTGGGCCACAAACCAAAGCACGTCGCTCATCGTTGGAAATAGTCTGCGCGTCGCCGCCAACCGTTGTTCTTCCGGGCGCCGGAGACTGGCCAACGCACCCGCACCGGGCAAGCGGGAACAGCCTCCCGGCCACCAGCGGACGCGTCAGCCGGATGGCGACGGCGGTTTCGCCCGGCCGGCCTGGCAGGTCAGCTTCGCGGATGGTACTTCCGATGCACTTCGCGGAGGCGCTGGCCGGCGACGTGCGTGTACACCTCGGTGGTGCCGATGCTCGCGTGGCCGAGCAGTTCCTGGATCACCCGCAAGTCGGCGCCGTGTTCGAGCAGGTGCGTGGCAAAGCTGTGGCGGAGCATGTGCGGCGTCACGTTGCGTTCGATGCCCGCGCGGCGGACGCACTTCGTGATCCGCAGCCAAAGGGTGACGTGCGCGAAAGGCGTGCCCCGCCGGGTGAGGAACACCGCCGCCGGCGACTTGGGCCGGACGAGTTCGGGGCGGCCAACGTCGAGGTAACGCTGCAAGGCCAGGATCGCGGGCTGCCCGACCGGCACGACGCGTTCCTTGTTGCCTTTGCCAATGACGGTGACGAAGCCGGCCTCGAGGTGAAGCTGCTCGAGACGCAGGTGGCGTAATTCCGCGAGTCGCAGGCCGGAAGCGTAAGCGAGTTCCAGCACGGCATGGTCGCACAGCGCGCTGGGTGTCGGCTCGAGCGGCGGCTCGAGTAACTGCTTGATTTCATCGGCAGAAAGCGATTTGGGCAGGCGCTGCCAACGACGGGGCAAGGCCAGGTGCTCGGCGGGATTGGCCGCCAGCAGGCGCTCGCGCTCGCAAAAACGAAAGAAGGCGCGCAGCGCGGCGATCTCCAGGTACACGCTTTCGCTGCTGAGCCGCCGGGTCGAGTCCTCGGGTTCGCGGGCCAGCGCGCGCGTGCGCTCGTGTTGGAGAAAGGCGGTGAGGTGCGGCAATTCGACTTCCCGCCAGCTCCGCAAGCCGTGCGCCTGCGCCCAGGCCACGAACAGGTCCAACTGCGCCTTGTAAGTGCGCTGGGTGTGCTCCGCCTGCCCGCGCTCGTGGCGCAGGTATTGCAGGAAATCCTCAACCAGTTCGTGCATGAGTGCGGTCGCAGTGTGATGTCAGACGGCCGACTTCACAACCCGCGGGCGGCGCGCGGGTTTCCCCGCTGGCTTCAGATAAAGCCCAACTCTCTGTGTCGTTCCGCGTGTGAACCTCGCCTTTAAGCCGGCTGGGAAGCCGGCGCGCCGGACGGCATGGCGACCGGCGCGATTGTGCCGCCGGGTGGCGGGCGCGCAAGGCCGGCGGGCGTGGCCAGGTTTGACCTTCCTCCCGCCTTCGCGCAGGCTGCGGGCATGGCAAACACGTTCGGTCACCTGTTCCGCATCACCACCTGGGGCGAGTCTCACGGTGGCGGCGTGGGCGTGGTGGTGGACGGTTGCCCGCCGCGGCTGGCGCTCAGCGAGGCGGACATCCAGCCGGACCTGGACCGCCGTCGGCCGGGGCAGTCGAAGATCGTGACGCCGCGCAAAGAGTCCGACACGGTCCAGATCCTTTCCGGCACGTTCGAGGGGTTGACGCTCGGAACACCGA
This sequence comes from bacterium, assembly GCA_021839785.1. The sequence goes on from JAKCAB010000736.1 coordinate 3,508, forward strand.
TCGCGATGTGGGTGAAGAACGAGGACGCGCGCTCGGAAGCTTACAGCGAAATGGCCACGAAGTTCCGGCCGTCGCACGCCGATTACACCTACCAGGCAAAGTACGGCATTCGCGCCTGGCCGGGCGGCGGGCGCAGCAGCGCGCGCGAGACCATCGGCCGGGTGGCGGCCGGCGCGGTGGCGAAGAAATTGTTGCGCGAGCGCTTCGGCGTGGAGGTGCTCGCCTGCGTGATTCAGGTGCAAAACCTGCAGGCAGCGGTCGATCCCGAGACGTTCCAGCTTTCGGAAGTCGAGTCGAACATCGTGCGGTGCCCGGACGCGGCGGTCGCCGAGCGGATGATTCAATTGATCGAGCAACGGCGGGCGGAAGGCGATTCGGTGGGCGGTATTGTCCTGGGGGTGGCGCGCGGCGTGCCGCCGGGCTGGGGCGAGCCCGTCTTTGACCGGCTCGAGGCGGACCTGGGCAAAGCCATGCTCAGCCTGCCGGCGTCGAAAGGATTCGACATCGGCTCCGGCTTCGACGGCATCCGGCTGACCGGGCGCGAGCACAACGACGCGTTTCGCAACGTGGGCGGGCGCGTGCGCACGGTGACCAATCGCAGCGGCGGGGTGCAGGGCGGCATCAGCAACGGCGAGACGATTTATTTCCGCGTGGCGTTCAAGCCCGTGGCCACGATCATGCACGAGCAGGATACCGTGGACGCGCAATTCCAGAACACGACGTTGAAGGGCCGCGGGCGCCACGATCCTTGTGTGCTGCCGCGGGCGGTGCCGATGGTCGAGGCGATGACCGCGCTGGTGCTGGCCGATCACGCGTTGCGGCACCGCGCCCAATGCGGCTGACCCTGGGCGGCGGAACGGCGCATTGACGCCGGGGGCGGCGTGGGCAAGGGTACGCCATGCGCAAGCCCCGGATCAACCCACACGCGTCGGGATTGTGCCCTGTCGCGTCGCGAAATCCCCAGTTCAAGTCCAGGCGGATGTTGGCTTTCACCCTCATCGAACTCCTGGTGGTTATCGCGATCATTGCGATCCTGGCCGGCCTGCTGTTGCCGGCGCTGGCCAGGGCGAAGCAGCAGGCGCACGCGACGCTCTGCAAAAACAACCTCAAGCAGATCGGCCTGGCCACGTTCATGTACGCGGACGACAACAACGACCAGTTGCCGTTCGCCTGGTGGTATTACGCCCCGTACGACAGCGCCGACTCGAACAATTTCCAGACCCTGCTGATCCCGTATGTGGCCAAACTCAAGTTCAGCTCGAGCACGAACACTGCCAGCAGCGACTTCGCGAAAAACGTGTTCCGCTGCCCGACGCGGATGCAGGAAAACCACTGGCGCCAGTACAAGAACTACCCCGGCTTTGGCAACCCGTGGAAGATCAGCTACGCGATGAGCCAGTACACGCTGGCGGATTACCCGCCGCGGGTGACGAGCCCGCGCACGGCCAAGCTCACGTCGGTGGTCAATCCGGCCCAGGCGCTGGGGGCGGTGGACGTCTCGTTCGAACTCAACCACCCGGCCGTGATCTCGCTGGGCCCCGCCGGCGACGGCTTCTGGGACGTGGGCTACAAGCACGGCGAGACGCACCCGCGGGGCAAGGCGAACGTGGTGTTCCTGGACGGGCACGCCAGCGGGTTCAACGCCAAACAGACCAACGGAATCATCCTGGAGTTTAAGAAGTAGCCGGCGCCGGCTGCGCCCGGCTTTTCCGGTTGCGTCCGACCCGCGACGGAGAGTACGGTCCGTGCCGTATCCACTGAACGAGGCGACCTTACCGGTGCCGGACGAATCCGGCCTGCCAGGTTTGCCGCGCGGTCAACCCAAAGAACCGCAACATGAAGACATCGAGTAAATTCATCTGTGCCGTGGCGTTAGGATGGCTTGCCGCGATCGAGCCAGCGCCGGCCCATGCGGGTTTGGTCCAAAACCCCAGTTTCGAAAGCAACATCAACGAGACCTGGCCGCATTACGGGGGGATCGATCTCTGGGCGGGCGGCAGCGGGGTCAACGACGTTTCCGGGCCCTTCCACAATTCCCAGACGGCGATTCCCGATCAGACGCGGGTCGCGTTCAAGCAGGGCAACGGCACGCTCTCGCAGGAGATCACCGGCCTGACGCCCGGCCAGCAATACTGGGTCCAGTTCTATTACGACGCCCGCGCCGGTTCGCAGAAGGTGGACATCGCGGTGAATTTCAACGACGGCCTCGCCGACACCGAGGTGGGCAAGCTGGTCAACGTGCTGCCCGCCTACACGAAGAACCAGCCGTATTACTTCGCGTCGTTCCCGTTCACGCCGCAGTCCGATTACGGCACGCTGACTTTCACGGTGACGGTCACGGGCGACAGCACCGCCCTGTTCGACGGCGTCACGATCGTGCCGCGCGACGAGGGGAACGTGGTCGTGGCCAACCCCAGTTTCGAGGCCAGCGGCGACATTCTCGACGGCAGCTTCTTCACCGGCGGCCTGGCGGGCTGGCAGGGCACCGGCAACTTCACCGTGGACCGCGGCGACTTGAGCGGGTTTTACGCGGACAACGGCACGCCGCCCGACCAGGACCACGTGGCGGTGCTCAACGACGTGAGTTCGCTGAGCCAGGTGGTGAACGGCCTGGTCCCCGGCAAGCCGTATCAACTGAGCTTCGCCTACAACGCGCGGACCGGGAACACGCCGCACCTGCAGGTCAAGGTGGGCGACACCGTGCTCGCCGAGGAGAACGTTTCCGCCGTGGGGGGCTTCGCCGCGTATCGGACCAAGACGGTGACTTTCACGGCCACGGATTTCAGCGCCCTGATCTCCTTTGCCCAAACCACCGCGGCCAACCAGACGCTGTTGCTCGACGACGTGAAGGTCGTCGGCGAAACGTCCACGCCTTTGCCGCCGCTAGCCATCAGCCCGTCGGTCGCCGAAATTTCTCCGGGCCAGAAAGTGACGGTCACGGTCACCGTGCCGGGCGAGTTGCTGAAGTTGCACGCCGTCGATCTCAAGTTCCGGAGCCTGACGCCGACGGTGGCCCGGTTGGTGGGCGCTGACTCGGACGGTGTGCTCGCGCTGCATTTTGACCAGGACGGCGCGGATACTGCGACGTTCGAGGTGGAAGGACTGGTGCGCGGTTCCGCGCTCCTGGACGTGGTCGATAGCGGCGGGTTGACCGTGCAGGACACGTTGATGACCTACGTGGTGACCTCGCTGGTCAAGAACCCGAGCTTCGACAGCGCCGGCGCACCGGCCGCTCCCGGCTACGGGGAGATTCTCGGCTGGACCGGCGGGTCCGGCGTGAACACCTCCGCCGGGCCGGTCTATGACAACGGCCTGGTTCCCGATCGGACCCAGG
>JAKCAB010000844.1 GCA_021839785.1 bacterium
CCAGGCGGCCTTGATCCCTGAACTGCCCAACGGCTTCGTCCAGGGCCGGACGTTCCTGGGTTCCTTTGTCGATGACGGTCCCGAAGATGCCGATAAGACCCCCGGCAAATTCGACTTCGACATCACGCGACTCGGCTTGACCGAGGCGCTGATCACCATCACCGCCAACTACGCGACCGGGCCCGCGACCGACACGACAGCGGTGGCCATCACCAGCCCATTCTCGGACCCCGTGACCGTCAGCGGCGGAACGGTCGTCGAACTGAAATTCACCGCCATCTCGAAAACCGCCCAGGGCGTGAAGCTTGAATGGACCGGCAGCGGCACGCTCCAGGCCGCCGACGCGGTGACCGGCGCCTGGCAGGATGTCACCGGTGCCAGCAGTCCGTACACGACCCCCGCCAGTGGAGCGATGAAGTATTTCCGGCTGAAACGTTGAACCGGGCCACGGCGGTTCGCGGGGCTGAACAGGCCGGCCTGAGTTCATGCCGCGAACCGCGGTCACGAGATCGAACTCGGCGGGGGCGATGGCGGACAAAAGGGCTGACAACCGCCGTCAGATTGCCGCCTCGGGTCCGCAGGCTGAGAAGCGGCTTGGCTGGTCAATAGGAGCGGAGTTGATTCGGCGCGAGACGCTGGCACACTTCGGTCGGACCAAGCCCGAAGCAAACGCCTGCCAGTGCTTTGCGGCAGTGTCCGATCATGACCAGAACCAAGCCCAGTGTCCGCGCGGCGGTGTCCCGCCGCGTCGTAAAGCCCGCAGCTTCGATCCTCCCCCGGCTTAGCCCAGCCTGGCTCTTCGCCTGGCTCGGCCTGCTGTTGGCTTGGTGTCCGGCCGGGCGGACCGCCCCCGCCGCCCTGCGTGTCGCCGCCTTCACTTGCGACGTCACCCCGCCGCTTGGCCATCCGCTATGCGGCGGTTGGATCAAACCGCTCGCAGCAGTCGATGAGCCGCTCCTCGCCAAAGGCATCGTGCTCAGCAATGGCAAGGACCGCTACGTGCTCTGCGCCGTCGATTGGTGCCTGCTTCAGACCGGCGCTCACGACGCCTTTCGCCACCAACTCGCCCAAGGTGCGCAGGTTCCCGAAAGTCACGTGTCGGTCCACACGGTCCACCAGCACAACGCCCCGATTGCCGACGCCAACGCCGAACGGCTTCTCCGCGCCACGCCGAACCCGCCGCCGCATCTCGACCTTGGCTTCCTCGAAAGTGCGACCGAGCGCCTCGCTGCAGCGGTCCGGGAGGCATGCAGTCGCCTTCAGCCCTTCGACCAGGTCGGCTTCGGTAAGGCGCGGGTGGAGCGGTTCGCCGCGAATCGCCGGGTGCGCCTCGCGGACGGCCTGATTCACGTCCGCTACAGTTCCACAAAAGACCCGGCCCTGCAGGCCGCGCCAGAGGGTTTGATCGATCCCTGGCTGCGGACGATCACGCTGTTCGACGGCGAGCGGCCGCTGGTCCGGCTGCATTTCTACGCGACGCATCCGATGAGCTATTACGGTGACGGTCGCGCGACTTCGGACACCGTTGGGCTGGCGCGCCAGCGGCTCGAACGCGAGACCGGCGTGCCGCAAATCTACTTCACCGGCTGCGCCGGCAACATCACCGCCGGCAAGTACAACGACGGCTCGCCGGCGGCGCGGGTCCAACTCACCGACCGCATCTACGCCGCGATGAAGCAGTCCGTCGCCGCCACGCAGCGCGCGCCGGTGACGCGGCTCGATTGGCGCACCACCCCGGTGCGCTTCGCCGTGCGCCGGGAGCCTGAGTGGTCCGAAGCGCACTCGCGAAAGACCATCGCGGATACGAACGCCACCGCGCTGGCACGGATTACCGCCGCGCTGGACCTCGCCTGGCTCCAGCGTTGGCACGCGAATCCGAAAGTCCAGATCGCCCGGTTGTCGCTCGGCCCGGTGACCAGCTTGTTTCTCCCAGGCGAGGCGTTCATCGAATACCAGCTTTACGCGGAGAGCCTCCGGTCCGGCGACTTTCTGGCGGTGGCCGCCTACGGTGAAAGCGGTCCCGGCTACATTTGTACGGACAGCGCGCTCACCGGCGGCGGCTACGAACCGACGATGTCGCGTGTCGGGCCGCCGAGCGAATTCGAGTTGAAAGCCGGCATCGCGCGGCTGCTCCAGCCGGTTCGCCAGACGCAACCGCCGTTCTATCCCGACACACTGGACCTGCTCGTCTGGCGCGACGCGAAGGGTTTCGATCACCGGATCGCCACGGCGAAAGCTTGGTCCAAGCGCCGGGCAAACATCCTCGCGGGCCTGAACGAAGTCATGGGCGAACCGCCGGCGGGCGCGGGAATCGTGCCGCTGGACATGCGCGTCGAAGGTGAGGAATCCTTGGACAAGTTCGTCCGGCGGAAGATCAGTTTTGCGGCGACCACCGGCGAACGCGTGCCGGCGTACTTGCTGATTCCACGCCAGCTCACCGGCCCGGCACCCGCGATGCTGTGCCTGCACCAAACCACCCCCCTCGGCAAGGCTGAGCCAGCTGGTTTGGCTGGGAACGCGAACCTCCACTACGCGCAGGAACTCGCCAAGCGCGGCTTTGTCACGCTCGCGCCGGACTACCCGAATTTCGGCGACCACCCAGTGGACGCTTACGCGCAAGGTTTCGCGAGCGCGACCCGGAAGGGGATCGCGAACCACGAGCGTGCGGTGGACGTGCTCCAGTCGTTGCCCGAGGTTGATCCGCGGCGGATTGGCGTGATCGGTCATTCGCTGGGCGGGCACAACGCGCTCTTTCTCGCCGCCTTCGATCCGCGGATCCGGGCCGTCGTCACGAGCTGCGGTTTCAACTCGTTCTTCAAGTACCACGGTGGCGATCTCGCCGGCTGGAGCCATGCCGGCTACATGCCGCGCATCGCCAGCCGGTACGGCAACGATCCGAAGCAAATGCCGTTCGATTTCGGCGAAGTGCTCGCCGCCATCGCGCCGCGGCCCGTGTTTATCAACGCGCCCCTCCACGACGACAACTTCGAGCTCTCCGGCGTCAAGGACTGCGTCATCGCGGCGACGCCGGTCTTCTGGTTGCTGCACGCGCCGGACGGCCTGGTCGTGGAAACGCCGGACTGCGGCCACGACTTCCCACCCGAAGTTCGAGAGCGCGCCTACCAGTGGCTTGCCGGGCGGTTCAGAGTCCGACAGCGGTAAACCGCCCATGCCCCGCGCGGTGCGGCGGCGGCGTGACGTTTCCCCGACCAGTCGGTCCAATCGTCGCTGAATCGTAGCCAGGGCCGGGCGGGTCTGGCGCACGCAGGAACCAGAATTGAATTGGTTTCGTGCTCCCGGTAACAGATACTCTTCAGCGTCAGACCGCAAAGCCCCGTTTCAAGCATGAGTCGCTTTGCCAATCTCGAATTTGGCCGCCACCACGAGCGCGAGCTTGAGCCCGCGACCGTCGTCACCGACGAGACCCGCCATCTGGGCGAGGCCGAGGTGGCCTTTCGCGGCGGCTATTTCGAGCAGGCGCTGCGCTTGTACGGGCGCGTGCTCGAATCAAATCTCAAAAGCGCGGCCGCCTGGATCGGCCAGGTGCGGATGCTCATTGAGTTGGGCGAGTTCGCCGAGGCGAAGGTCTGGGCTGACAAGGCGTTGGAGCAGCTCCCCACCGAGCCCGAATTGCTCGCCGCCAAAGGCGTTGCCCTGGCGCGGTCGGGCGACACCGACGCCGCCCTGGCCTTTTCTGACGCGGCGGTCGGCGAGCAAGGCGACACACCGTACGTCTGGATCGCGCGCGGCGACGTGCTGCTCGCGCGGTCCGAGAAGCGCGCGGATTACTGCTTTGCCAAGGCCTTGGCCGCCGCCCCCGGCGACTGGCTCTGGCCTTGGCTGGCATCGCGGGTTCAACTCTTTTATCGCCAGTTCGCGCTTGCGCTGAAGCTAGCCCGGCAGGCGCTCAGCCTGGAGGTCGCCGCGGCGGTGATCTGGCTGCAACTCGGCCGCTGCCAGCTCGCACTGGGCCTGGCCGAAGACGCCCACCAGGCGCTGGCCCAGGCCAGGCAACTCGATCCCGCCTGTCCCGACGCGATGTCGGCCCGCGAGGAATTCCGCGACACCGGCCTGCTCCAACGAATGCGCGGCCGGTGGCGGCGGTTGTGGCACGCCTGAGCGCGAAGCATGGAACGCCTCGATCAATTGCTCGCGGACGCGCTGGATCGCGGCGCGTCGGACCTGCATCTGCTGGCGGACGCCCCGCCGGCCTTCCGCATCAACGGCGACATCTTCGTGGCCGAAAGCGCGCCGTTGACCGCGGCCGAATTGGACGCCCTGGCCGCCGGCCTCCTGACCCCCGAACAACGCGAAGCGTTCGACTGTGACTGGGAACTCTGTGCCTCGCTGCCTTGCCCGCAGGTGGGCCGGGTGCGCGTGACGGTTTACCGCCGCGCCGGCCACGCGGAATTTTGCTTCCGGTTCGGCGGCGAAGAAATCCCGTCGCGGGAGGAGCTGGGTCTGCCGGCGAAGATGGATGAACTGGCCCGCCGGCCGATCGGCCTGTTGCTCATCACCGGCCCGACCGGCTCCGGCAAGACGACGACGCTCAATTACCTGGTGGACCTGATCAACTCGGAACGCCGCTGCAAGATCGTCACCATCGAAGACCCGATCGAGTTTGTGCACCGGAACAAGCGTGCGATCGTGGTCCAGCAGGAGGTGCTCACGGACACGCACTCGTTCCACCGCGCGCTGATCCACGTCCTGCGCCAGGACCCGGACGTGATCGTGATCGGCGAAATTCGTGACCGCGACGCGATCGCCACCGCGCTGACGGCGGCCGAGACCGGCCACCTCGTCCTTGCGACGCTGCACTCGCCAAGCGTGGTCCACGCGCTCGAGCGGATCATCGGTGTGTTCGAAGGTGGCGCGCAGCGGCAGATCGTGCTGCAACTGGCGAATTGCCTCCAAGGCATTATCTGCCAGGAACTCCTCCCCAGCGTTGACCGTGCCCGCCGAACGCTCGCCTACGAACTCTTGGTGGCCAACAGCGCAGTCCGGAACGTGATTCGCGAGAACCAACTGCACATGCTCGAAACGATCGTCCAGACCGGCGGCCGCGACGGCATGGTGTTGCTCGATACCTGCCTGCACGACTTGTACTGCCGCTGCCTGGTCAGTTACGATGTGGCGCTGAGCCGCGCGCGGCACCCGGAGCGCATCGCGAAAGGCGGAAACTCCAGCTAAGCCTGCCAGCGTGCCGCTGGCGTCGCGATTCTTTGATTGTTGATGTTTGCTTTCCTCCAAGCGGTGTTCGGCATGCTGGTCTGGCTGGCCTTTGCCCGCGCGGCCGGGTGGGTGTTTTACCGCCTCTGGCAACGCAGCGAAGACCGCCCCAAGCTGGCCGTTCGGTGGCTGATTTCGCTCGCCGACCTGGCGTTTGTCGTATTCGTCGTGGGGCCGTTGTTCCGCGAATTTGGCTACACCGCCGCTTTTGCCGGGGTGCCGATGGCGGCGTTTTCCGGGCTGGTGATGGCGCTGGTCTGGGTGCCCGACATTGCCGACAATGTCGCGCGGAAGGTCAGCCAGTTGTACGACGGCGGGGACGCCCCGCCCGACCCGGAGCCGTTTTTCTCGATCGCGGAGGCGCGGCGCAAACAGGGCAAGTACGCCGAGGCGGAAGCCGAGGTGCGCAAACAACTGGAGTTGTTCCCCACCAACTTCCGCGGCCAGATGTTGCTCGCCGAGATTCAGGCCAACGACCTTCACGACTTGTCCGCAGCGGCGGCGACGATCGACCAGTTCGTCAGCCAACCAGGCCACGCGCCGAAGAACATCGCGTTCGCGTTGCTCCGGCTGGCGGACTGGCACATCAAGTTCGCCAACGACCGCGAAGCCTCGCGCGCGGCGCTGGAGCGGATCGTGCAATTGCTCCCGGACACGCCCGAGTCGCATATTGCGAATCAGCGGCTGGCCCACCTCACTCCCGCGGAAATGCTCGAGCAGGCCAAAGCGCGGCCCAAGCTGGAGATGCCGCAGCCGATCGAGCGGCTCGGCTTGCTGGGCGAACCGCCGCGCATCAAGAAGCTTGACCGCGACCCCCACGTCGTTGCGGTGGAGCTGGTCGCGCAACTCGACCGATTTCCGGCCGACAACCGCACGCGCGAGGAACTGGCCTTGCTCTACCTGGAAGGCTTCCAGCGGCCGGATCTCGCGGCCGAGCAGTTCGAGCAGTTGATCGCCCAGCCGAACGCGCCGGCCGGCGAGATCGTGAAGTGGCTGAACATGCTGGCGGACGTGCACCTCAATGGCGCGGGCGATTTCGCCGCGGCGCAGGCCACCCTCCAGCGTATCGTCGCGCGCGATCCCGAAGCCCCTGCCGCCGCGGCCGCCCGCCGTCGGTTGGCGCTGCTCAACCGCGAGGTGCAGGCAAAAAGACAGAGCCAAGTCGTGAAACTTGGCTCTTACGAACAGAGATTAGGATTAAAGGACAGGCCGCCGCGTCACTCCGCCTGAAGCTGCAAAGCGATCTGCTTGTCCACTTCGCTGGCCAGGCCCACCTTGCCGGCGCCGCCTTTGCCGCGCGATTGGGTGATGACGCGCGAGATGCCCGGCTCGACTTCGTCCACCTTCACCCACACGGTATTGTTGTCCACTTTGGCTTGAAGCGTGCTTGCGATGGTGTTCTCGCCCGTGAGCGTGCCCATGTAAGCCAGGACCTTCTTGGCTGCGGCGAACACCTCGGCCGGCTTGCGTTCATACCGGCCTTCGATCTTGTCCGGGCTGAACGGAACGCCCAGCTTTTTGTTGCCTTCCTGGGTGGTGTAGCACCCGGTGGACAGGAACAGCAGGCACAAGCCGGCAAAAAGCGCAGACATCTTCATATTCATG
>JAKCAB010000785.1 GCA_021839785.1 bacterium
CCGCACCTTTCGGCCTCCGGCCGAAAGTGTCTTGTCTTGCTGTGATCGCGACACAGCTTGGCTCCGCGTCGTCCACGCCAGCCGCCGGCGAGACGCCGACGGAAGCGACCGGGACGGTCGCGCTCCTCAGTGTCATTCTGCGCGAAGCCGTGCCACCGGATGTTTTGGCGCGCCGGCTTCCAGCCAGCATTCGCCCCACGCCAGCGCAATGCCGGTCAGAGACCGGTGCTCCGCTGGGCGCTTTCCGAGCGCTGTCCAGACTCGATGTACTGACTTTGGGGAACGCGGGCGTCTCGCCCGCACCTTTCGGCCTCCGGCCAGAAGTGCCTTGTCTTGCTGTGATCGCGACCCGGCTTGGCTCCGCGTTGTCCACGCCAGCCGCCGGCGAGACGCCGACGGAAGCGACCGGGACGGTCGCGCTCCCCATTTCGAGCATGTCTCGCCAGGTGAGTCAGAAGTACGCCGCGCCGCCGTTGTCAGTCAGGCTTCGCCGCCGGCGGGGGTGCGGGCTTCGAGGAAGGCCTTGAGCCGCGCCGCCGTTTCGCCGCCGAAGCCGGGCACCGCCGCCAGTTCCTCCAAGGTCGCGCGCCGCAGGCGATGCACGGAGCCGAAGCGTTTTAGCAGCGCCGCCTTCCGCGCCTCGCCAATGCCGGGAAATTCGTCGAGCAGGCTCTCGCTGATTTTGCGGAGGCGCAGTTGGGCGTTGTAGCTGTTGGCCACGCGATGCGATTCGTCGCGCACGCGCTGAAGCAGCTTCACCGCGGGGTGGTCCAGACCCAGCCGCAGCGGTTCGCTGGCGCCGGGGCGATAGATTTCCTCGAATTCTTTGGCCAGGCCGATGACCGGGACGTGTTTAAGCCCCAGCTTGGCGAGTTCGGCGCAGGCGGCGCCGAGCTGGCCTTTGCCGCCGTCGATGAGGATCAAATCCGGCAGACGCGGCCGGGCGGGCGGTTTCGGCACCCACGGCGCGGCCAATTCCGGGCTGGCCTCGCCCTCACCCGCTGGCGGTTCCTCGCCGGTAATCGCGGGTCCGGCGGCGACACTGGCAGCGGCGGCATCTTGATCGGCGCGCGGCCGGCGTTTCTGGAAGGCCGCACTTACGTCGTCCACGGCCCGCTGCAAATCCGCCGGGCTGGCCTGGCCGCCTGCCTCATCGCGGTTGGCCGGAGCGCCGGGCGCCGCCGTGTGCTCCGCGCATTCCTTGAGGAGTCGCGCGTAACGGCGGCGGATCGTCTCGGCCATGCAGGCAAAGTCGTCCTGGCCTTCGACGCCCTTAATGCGGAAACGCCGGTAATTCGAACGGTCCGGCCGGCCGCGCCAGAAACTGACCATCGACGCCACCTTGAACGTGCCGCTGATGTTCGAGATGTCGAAGCCTTCGATGCGGTCCGGCTCGCGCGGCAAGCCGAGCACCCGGCCCAGCGCGCGCAACTCGGCCTCGGGGTTGATCGCCACCGGCAATTTGTACGGGATGCGCTCGAACTTCTCGGTCTTTTGGGTCGTGCGGCGTATGTCGTCCAGCAGATCGCGCAGCTTGGCCGCCTGCTCAAAGTCGAGGGCCGCCGCGGCCTTTTTCATGGCGGCCTCGAGTTCGCGCGCCATCTCCTCGCACTGGCCGTCGAGGAAATCGCACGCCGCGGTCACCTGCAGCCGGTATTGCTCCGGCGTCACGTTGCCGATGCAAGGCGCAGTGCAGACCTTGAGGTGCGCGTACAGGCAATGCCGGTAGTCGGCCTCGCCCGGCGTGAGCGCCCGGCAACCGCGCAGGTTGAACCGGTGCCGCACCAGCGCCAGCGTCCGCCGCGCCGCGCCGCCGCTGGCAAACGGACCGAAGTACCGCGCGCCGTCGGCGGTCTGCAATCGCGTGAGCGTGAAGCGCGGGATGGGGTCGTTCAGGTTGATTTTGACGAGCAGAAACCGCTTGTCGTCGCGGAAGCTGACGTTGTAGCGCGGCCGGAATTCCTTGATGAGCTTGCCTTCGAGCAACACGGCTTCGGGCTCGCTCTTCACCACGTGCACGTCGAAGTCGTGAATCGCCTCGACGAGCGCGTTGAACTTGAGGTCCCAACCCAGCCGGCGCGAGGACTGGAAATACTGGCTGACGCGGCGGCGCAGGTCGCGCGCCTTGCCCACGTAGATGACCGTGCCGAAACGGTCCTTCATCAGGTACACGCCGGGGCGGTGCGAGACCTGGCTGAGCTTGTTGCGAATGTGGTCGGTGACCGGCACGGCAGGCAAGCCGGCCAAGGCACCGCGTCGCCGCGAGGCAACGCGACGCCCGGCGGCTACGGTAAGATCGGATGGCTCGCGCCCAAGCCCGGCCCGTAAACGACGGCGTTGAGGAAAACGCGGGTGGTGCCGCGCGCCGCCGAGCGGAACGTGGGCGGGGTGGCGAACAAAATAACCTGGCCGCGACCCAGGCGCTCGCGCGTGACGTAGGCCGTGTTCGCCAGCCGGTGCGTGGCTTCGGGCCAGACCAGGCCGCTGAGCCGGAGAATCATTTCAGTGCCGGGCGGCAACGCTGACCACCCGACACGCGGCGGCTCGGGCTTTTCCTTTTTGTCGCCGTCCTTCCGATCGTCCTTGTCCGCGGCGGCGGATTCGGTGTTGGGGCTCGTGTCAGCCTGGTCCGGCGCCGACGGCTCGACCGGCTTTTGCGAAGGCGACAGAAAGCCGTAACGGATCGGCGCTTCCACGCCGTCAGCGGCCATGAGGATGCTGTGGCGATTGGCGAGCACCGACAGCGGTTCGACACAGCCAAACGCGAGCCAGTTGTTCGTGTCCACGCGGGCCGCGAGCAAGGCGCCTTGCGGCATGAACAAGGCCTGCCAGGCATCGCGTTTCTTTAGCTCTTTTTCCTCCGGCCGCCCGCCGGCCACCGCCTGCCAGGGGTAGGCCAACTTGGTCGGCGGCTCGTTTGCCCAAAGCGCGTCCGCGGATACGGTGTTCGAGCCGCGGCCCAGCCATTCGCGGAAAATGGCGAGTTCATAGTCGTCGAGTTTGCCCAGCACGTCCGGCAACCGGCGCGCCTGGCTGAACTTGGCCGATTCGGCCACGAACCGGTTCACCGAACTGCCGATGGCGATGAGCGTGCCGCCGTTGCGCACCCAATCCTTGAGCCCGTCGAGCGAGACTTGGTTGGATCCGCCCCAGGCGTTGGGGAAGACCAGCACGTTGTAGCGGGCGAGATCCAACGACGCGCTGTCATCGAGGTTCGCGTGCCGGATGCCCAGACGCTGGTCGAGCGTGTGCCACAGCGAGCCGTAGTCGGTGAAGTCGAACCGCCCGCGACCGAACAAGCCGATGCGCGGCTGGGCAAGCAGCACAAAATGCTCGCCGCCCAAGTCGGCCGAGTCGGCCGGTCCAAGACCGCTGCGCACCGCCACCGCGAAAAGGCCCAATTCGCTGGCGGTTTGTTCCACCACGGCGCGCAGGTCGCCGGTGAAGGTCTGGTTGTCCAGGACCGTGACCACAACCGAGCCGCGCGCGAAGTCGCGTCCGTCGAACTGGGTGGCCTCGTCCGCCACGCGCACCTGCACGCCGCGTTCCATCAGCCGTGCGGCGGCCGTCACACTCAGATCGTCTGCGCCATCGAAGACGTAGGCCACCGCGGCTTCGCTTGCCCCGGCGATGCCACCTGCGGGCGGGTCGCCGGGCGTGTATGGCTCGGCGTCGGCCGGCAGTTCGCTGGGCAAAGTCAGCGCCTCCAGGCCGAAGAACATCGTCAGGTTCCAGGCAGTCGTGTCGTAGAGCTTGGAATCGCCGCGGCGGAGAATCTCCCGGCGTTCTTCGTCGAGCGCCTTGGCCGACAGGCGCGGGTCGAACTCGAGCGCGGCGGCGACCAAGTGGGCCAGCGGCTGGCGGTTGGGGATGAGCAGCGTGCCGGCCGGCACGGTGACGTTCGTGAGCGTCTGGCCGAGTTGGTTCGTGGCCTGCGGCGCGGTGAAGTCACGGGCCGTTTGGTACAGCTCGAAGCCGTGCCGCTGCGCGAGTTCCGAGAAGTCCCGCCAGCGGGAGCGGTTCGCGCTGGGCAGGATGGCGAAGGTGCGATTGGCGTACCGGCCGGCGGGGTCGAGCGCTTCCTGGGCGGTGTCGCGCTGGTATTGGAGCAGGCGTTTGGCGTTAGCCTGCGCGGTCCGCAGGTTCGCCATCGAACCGATCACCTGGTACTCGACCGACTGCCCGTAAGTCAGGATCCGGCCTTCGGCCCGGCGCACGCCGTCTTCGGCCACCCGCGCCTGCTCGTACAAAATGCCGACGGCCCCGCGCAGCGCGACGTACGAATCCGTGTAACCGGGGAACCAGCCTTCGTTCCACTCGCCGGTGTAATAAGTCAAGTGCTGGCGGTCGAAGGCCTGGGCCTGGTCGCGGCTGAAAAGCTCGCTCAACGCCGCGTGCTCGGAAGGGAAGTAGGGGTTGATCGGCTCGCGGGGCGGCGCGAACAGGTGGGTGTCCTGCGCGCCCATGCCGTGCGCGTCCACGAACATGGCCGGATGCCAGCGGGCGACTTCGCGCAACCGGCCGCGGGTCTCCGGATGCACCGCCCACAACGCATCGCGGTTGAGGTCGAAGAGATAATGGTTCCCGCGCCCGTACGGCCAGTAGCCGTCGTGGACGAGCGACTGGTCGTCCACGTCCGGCTGGGTGCCGCGGTGCTCGGCGATCATTTTCACGAAGCGATCCCGGCCGTCCGGGTTCATCAGCGGATCGATGATGATCACCAGGTCTTCGCGGAGCTTGATGGTCTCGGGGTCGGTGCCGGCGATGAGGTGATACAACACCGCCAGGGCAGCGTCCGAGCCTTCGGTTTCGTCGCCGTGAATCGTGTAACCGAGCCAGACCACCGGCGGCAGCGACTGGATGAGTTGCGCGGCCTCGGCGTCGGTGGTCTTCCGCGGGTCGGCGAGCCGGGCGAGGTTGGTCTGGATTTCGGCCTGGCGCGCCAGGTTTTGCGGCGCGGTGACCACAACGTAATGCAACGCGCGGCCTTCGTAGGTGCGGGCATATTCGACCAGCCGGCTCCGGTCCGGCGCGGCGGCGGTCCAAGCCTGGAGGCAGCGCTCGATTTCGGCGGCGGTGGTCGCGCGCTGGCCGACTTTGAATCCCAGCACGCGCTCGGGCGGGGGCACGGCGGGATCGTTGACAGCGCCGGGGAAGTAATCGGGCGGCGGCACCAAGCCGGGCAAAGCGGTCTGCGGCAATGCGGCCACCGCGTAAACGGGGGAGAAACCGATCAGACACGCGGTGGCGATGACCGCGACGAAGCGGAAATGAAGGGTACGCATGATTCGCTTCAAGGTGATCGCAGCGTAGTGGGGGCACGCGGCGGACACAAGCGACGAAGCGGCGGGGCGGGAACCGCGCGCGGTTCAGGCCCGGACACTCACTGGCAGGCGCCGTTCCTTGGCCATCGCGTGAATGCCAACTCGAAAAGGCTTCGCGCCGCGGGACTCGCTTCCTGTTGCCCGCGCTGAGAGATGGTTTGGGGAACCTTAGCCGCCGACTGCGACGGGGCGCTCGGTGGTGCCGATCCGCGGTGCAGCGACGGAACCGGCAAGGCGGGCCGATGACGAGCACGTGTCGAAGATGCCCAACGTCAGCCATGAGCCACGGCCGCTAAGCCGTTGGCTCCGTGGCATCGTTGGTCAGTTTCCGTTTTCGCTTAGCGTTGCGCGTAACTCTGCAAATCCTCCGTAGTGATTTGATCGCCGGGAACCAGTTTGTAGTGCTTTTCTTCGACGATCCTCACCATGCCGTCATCGAGCGCAAGTTCGAACAAGGCAATGAGATCGGTCGAAATGAATTGCGCCGAGATTGCGCGACACTCGAGATGGGGAAACTTCTCCTGGCAACAGGCGATGTCCTGTTTGGTCTGCACAACCGACAGTTGGTCCGCTCCTCCCTTCGCCTGAACGGGGAGAACGAATTGGGCGCCTCGCTTGTCGATGCCGACATAGATCTCATCGATTTCGACCTGTCCAAGGTCTTGTACCGTGGTCCGAAGGTGATTCTGCAAGGAGTACGTGGCCAGCCCAAGGAAAACATCGAGCAGGCGATTGTATCGGACCTTCGCCAACAGCGCTTGCTCGTCCGAAAGAGCGTAGGACGAGACGATCTCGGGTGTGGCGTCGGGCACTTTGATTGCTGCTAGTTGGTCATTGGGGACAATCCGATTCTCGGTGACTAGCCGAAAGCAATAAAGTCCTCGTCCGCGCCCCTCAATGATCCATTCCTTTCCCTTGGGCTGCGTCTCTAGAACGCGCGGGGGAAGCGCGGTGCGGTAGCGAAGGGAGTAGATAACATCGCCTAAGTTCTATGGCAGTGGAATGCGAAGCGACTCGGCTGCTCGTACCAAATCCTCGCGCTCGAACGTCAGTTCTTCGCTGCCCTCGGTGTACTTCGAGAAGAATATACTTTCGATGATCGCCGTATAGCGGTTTGTCTTGGTGGTTGCCATTTTGCTAGTGCCTCTGCGCCGCGAGGCGCACCTCCTCAATCTCTTGTTGTTTGCGCTTCCGCAATCCGTTCTTTCTGTCCCGCTTCCCGATCGGAATCTCCACATCCCAAAACTCCGCGGCTTCTATCATATCCATAGCGAGTAGGCTTGGACTGCCAAGATTAAGTTTCCTCTGGGGGCGTTGAGGCTCCACGCCAAGAGCGCGAATGACAGACGAAGCAACGGCGCGAGCGAGCGGTGGTGGAACGGAGTTCCCAATCTGCCTTGCTCCATGCCACTTGGTCACGTGGAATCGGAACCAGTCAGGATAGCCATGCAAACGCGCCATCTCGCGAACGGAGACACAGCGATCGTACTTGTAGTGAAT
>JAKCAB010000684.1 GCA_021839785.1 bacterium
TTCGTTCCGTGCACGGCCTGCCACCCAGCGCCGGCCAACAACCCGATGTCACGACGCCACGCGACTTCATCAAGCTCGGCCGCGAGGTGCTGCGCCACCGCGACGCCTTGCGCTACACGGGCACACGCGTTCGGTCCTTTCGCGAGAAGGTGCCCGGCAAAACCGTGGTCATGCGCAACCACAATCACCTGCTGGGAAACCTCGAGGGCTGCGACGGTTTAAAAACCGGCTACATCGCGGCGGCGGGCTACTCGATCGCGGTCACCGCCGCCCGCGATGGCCACCGCGTCATCACGGTGGTGTTTGACTGTGTGGATCGAAATGTTCGCGATGCCAAGGCGGCCGACCTGACCCGACGCGCGCTCGCCTTGTGGTCACCGGCCGCCGCCTCCGCGGCTCCACCGGCGCGCCCCAAAGCCACGGCGCGGTGAGCCCGTCGCCTGCGAGCCGGTTCCCGACACGCCGAAACCACGACGAGCGAAGCCGCGAAACCGCAATGACCGGTGGCGCGCCCAGCGCCGAATCCTGCCACCGCTCAAGTCCCGTCAGGAAGTTCCTCCGCTTCGATCACGCGCCCGCCCTCGCGGGTCCAGATTTGCAGCGGGGGGCAATCGTCTTTGCGAAAGCGCCGGAACATCGCCGGCAAGCGCCGTTTTAGCAGCTCGTACTCCCCCACGCCCGCCGCATCGCAAGCCAGGACAGACGCATGCGCCTTGTACACGCGGGGTCGGCCAATCACCCGCACCGTGCCCGTCGGCAACGCCGGGGCCGGACGCTTGTCGAGCACGAGAAAGCTGAGCGGCAGGCTCCTCAAATCGACGCCGGAAGCCTGCGCGAACCGGCCCCAAAACGGATCGGTGAACACAGCGGGCGGCGTGGCCGCGAAGTGATGGCACCAGTGGACCTCGTTGCCGGGCGCAAGCATTCCGCAGCCGGCCCCGTGCGTGCAGGGGGCGACGACATGGAACGTACCGTTCAAGCGTTCGCGAACGGCGACGAGTCGCCGGCTGGCGTCGTAAGTTCCGGGTTCGACCCACAAAACCGCCACCGCCGGTTCCAGCCACTTCACCAACGCCTCGGTCTGTTCCACGGTCAACTCGGTCAGCACATGGCTGATCAACACCAATTCCGGCCGGGCTGGCAAACCGGTGTCCACCGTCAGGCCGGCGTACTTGTCACGTGCGCGGTCGGCGGCGAACCGCATCGCCAATGCTGAGCGATCCCAGAAACTCGCCTTGGTCGCGCGCTCCTTGCCAAAGAAATCCAACAGGGCGCGGGCGGCGATCCCGCTGCCACAGCCCCAGTCAAGCAACGCCGTTCCGGGCGGAGGCGTCCAGCCGCGCCGTT
Source organism: bacterium (assembly GCA_021839785.1). Next base: position 1,348 of record JAKCAB010000684.1, read on the forward strand.
CCAGTTCATACAGCACGCAGTCCCATTTCCAACCGATCCGCTGGGCAAACGTGGCGTCGTAACTGGCCAGATCCGACTCGCCGCGCCAATAATCGTGGTCGCCAGCAGTGCCGCCTAGGAACACCGTGCGCAGCCGGTCCAACGCCAGCCAATCCAAGGTGAGTTCATTCATCCAAAATCCTTCTCAAAACAACGCGGCCTGGGCCGCAGAAGAGCCACCCTTCGTCTTGTCGCCCAGCAGCGCGCGGAATTCGGTCTCATTCAACACGCGGATTCCGAGTTCGCGGGCCTTGTCGAGTTTCGTGCCGGCGCTTTCACCGGCCAGCACGTAGTCGGTGTGCTTGCTCACGGAACCGGTGACGTTGCCGCCGGCTTCGCGGATGAAGGCAGCGGCTTCCTCGCGGGAAAGGGACGGCAGCGTGCCGGTAAGGACGAAGGTTTTGTTGGCGAAAGGGTGGCCGGCCACGGCCGCAGCTTTCGTCGAACCGCGGGGCGAAATGCCGAGCTTCTTCAAGCGTGCCAGCACGTCGCGGCCGGTCGGACTCGCAAACCAGTCCAGCACGGCCTTTGCGGCGACGGGGCCGACGACGACCACTGCGTCGCGCGGCGCGGCGTCTTTCTTCTTGGACGGTTGCGCGAAGCCCGCGGCGATAAGCGTCAGCCCGACCGCGTCGGCTTCGTCTGTGCGTTTCTCCTCCCGCAAGCGATGCAGTTCCAGCACGCCCCGCAGAAGCCTCGACTGAGCGATGTCTTCGATGGTTTCGTGGAACTGGGCCAGATCGTAAGCGGTCCGTTCACCAACTTCGGAAATCGCCGACGCATGAATCCAGCGGTGCAGCGGCAGTGACTTGGCGCGTTCCAAGGCCTCCTTTACCTTGGCGGCGTTCTTCGCGCCGAACACGCGCGGTTCGCCGTCGGTGCCGAGATTGAGCGTGGCCAGCTTTTCTTCCGGCAGTGTGAAGAGGTCGAGCGGTTCGTCCACCAGCCCACGCTCGACGAGTTTTTCGGCGACGATGCCGCCGAGGGATTCGATGTCGAGCGCCTTCCGGTGGGCAAAGTATTCCAGGCGGCGGGTCTTCTGCGCCGGGCAGCCGGCCACGTTCTGGCAGCGCCAGGCGACTTCTTCGGTTGAGCTTTCGTTGGATGGCTGCCCCCTCACCCTGGCCCTCTCTCCCTCCGAGGGGGCGAGGGAGACGGAAGTGCGAGCCTTGATCCTGTCTTTCGCAATCGGCCCACCGCACGCGGGGCACTTGCCGCCAATGTGGGCAACGAAATCGAATTCCGGCGCATCCTTGGGCCGCTTGGATTTCACGACTTCGACGACTTCGGGAATCACCATGCCGGCTTTGCGGATCACCACGGTGTCACCAATGCGGATGTCTTTGCGGCGGATTTCGTCTTCATTGTGGAGCGTGGCGCGCGCGATGGTCGAGCCTTGGACGAAGACCGGTTCGAGTTCGGCCACGGGCGTGAGTACACCGGTGCGGCCCACTTGGATGGCGATGTCGCGCAGCACCGTCTCTGCCGGCGTGATCCACGGAATGGGTTTGTGGACGATGGCGTAGCCGGGGGCGCGGGTCTTGGACGGGATGCGCTGCGCGTCCGCAAGGCGGTTCACCTTGAGCACAACACCGTCGATGTCGTAAGGCAATTCGCGGCGCAGATCGCGCGTCTCGTCATAGCGGCAAACGACTTCCTCGCGGTAGCGATCCAGCACTTCCTCGATGTCACGACAGAGCCACCAGCGTCGCTGCGTCGGCAGGCCGAACTTCCCCAGCGCCTCCAGCATCTCCGCGTGCGCTTCGAACGCGATGCCCTCGCACGCGCCGACCGCGTAAAACACCGCGCTGATGGGCCGCTGGGCCACGAGACGTGGGGCGAGTTGCTTAAGCGTGCCGGCAGTGGCGTTGCGGGCGTTGGGGAAAGGCTTATCGCCGGCGGCCTCGAGCTTCGCGTTGAGCGCGTCGAAATCGTTCGTGGCGATGTAGGCCTCGCCGCGCACTTCGAGCAACGCGGGCGGATTCTTCAAGCTCAGCTCCAAGGGAATTGCGCGGACGGTGCGGAGGTTGGCGGTGATGTCGTCGCCGAGCTGGCCGTCGCCGCGCGTCACGCCAAGGACGAGTTTGCCGCGCCGGTAATGGACACCAATGGAAACGCCATCGACCTTCGGCTCCAAGACGTATTCGGCCCGGTCCCGGCCAAGGTGTTTGCGGATGGTTTTGTCGAACTCAAGCAGACGCGGCAGCGTGTTCTCGTCCTGTAGCCGATTGCGTTGTTCGCGATCCGGCTCTTCGCTGCTGTCGGGGTGTTCCGCCGCCTCGACCTTCTCCAACGAAAGCATCGGCACGATATGCTTCACCCGCTTGAAGCCCGCCGTGGGCGCGCCGCCGACGCGCTGGGTGGGGGACTCCGGCGTGACGAGTTCGGGGAACTGCTTTTCCAACTCCTGCAGTTCGCGGTAGAGCCGGTCGTACTCGAAGTCGCTGATTGTCGGTCTGGCCAGCACGTAGTAAGCGCGGTCATGCTGCCGGATTTCCTCGGCGAGCGCGGCGTGGCGGGTTTGGGCGTCGGGAAGATTCATCGGTCGGCCTGGCGGCGCGCGCGTTCGAACAAGCGGTTCCAGATCCCTGGAAACGGATAAAGCAGAACCGATCGGGTCATAATCGAGCGCACCTCGCCGCGGTTGACTTTGATGCGCTGGGTGGCATCCAGGACGTTGCCGACGCGCAGCCGCGCCAGCGTGCGGATGCCGATCAACAGCGGCCAGGCACAGGCCAGCCGGAGCCGCAACAACCGGTAAGGGAGCAATGTCGTGTAGGTCCAGCCGTTCTCGAGGTGGTCTTCCGCGAGCTGAACGTACTTCGTAAACAGTGGTCGGAAGCGCGGGCCATTCGCGGCGTCGAGCAGATCCTGCGGCGCGAGACCGTATCCAGCGAGCGCGCTGGCAGGCACGTAACAACGTCCCTGCCGAAGATCGGCGGGCACGTCACGGAGGATGTTTACCAATTGCAGTCCTTTGCCAAACCGCCGCGCACGGGCCAGCAGCGATTTGAGGTCCACCCACACTTTCGGAAAAAGTTGGCGCCGGCAAATCTCCGTCCAGAACTCGCCCACGCAGCCCGCGACCCGGTAGGTGTAATCGTCCAGCTCGGCGTCGGTTTCCAAAGCGACCAAGTGTTGTGCATCGGCGTCACGGAAACGCACGAGGTCCAGTTCCTGGCCACTGGTAATGGTTGCCAGAACCGCGCGAATGGGATCGCGCAACTCCGGCGGCTCGTGCTCGAGCAACTCGATCAACGCTTCGAGTCGGTTCAAGAGAAGCCGTTCGCCGGCGGTCGCTTGCGCCTCGACAAAACTACCGGAAGGCAGTGGCGTCGTGTGGGTCGAGGCGATCCTCTCCCGCAACAGACGCAGATAGTCCAGGCGGCCGTCCACTGAAACCGCATTCGTGTCGGCCACGGTGTCCGTCGCGCGGGCCAGCAGATAGGCCAGCGCGATCGGCTCACGCACCCCGCCGGGCAGGACCTTCACGGTCAGGTAAAACGACCGCGAGACCGCTTCCAGCAAGGCCAACAAGGCTTGCTCCGTCACCGCGCCAGTCTAGCCAAAGCCTCACACCGCTGGGAAGAGGAGGAATCAGGAACTTTTCTGTGCGGGGACAACGTGCACCCGCGTCGCCCCCGAAACTGCGTGCCTTTCCCGAACCGGCCGGTACGCTCTCGAACGTGATCCAACTTTGCCGTTTTGCCGAACGCACGGACAAACCGCCCGGTGCACCCAACCGCGTGGCTATCGGAGCAGTCCTGGACCACCTGACCGTGGCCGACCTCACACCGGCCGGCTGGATCTCTGTCGCCGATGTGCTCAACGCGTCGTCGCCGACCGAGGCGGTCGGGCAGGCGCTGCGACGCGACCTGCCGCGGAAGCCGCTCGCGGACGTGCGTCTGCTGGCGCCGGTGGATCGCCAGGAAGTCTGGGCCGCGGGCGTCACCTACCTGCGCAGCAAGACCGCCCGCATGGGAGAGTCTGCGTTCGGCGCCTCGGCCTACGACCGCGTTTACGAGGCGGCACGGCCGGAGCTGTTCTTCAAGGCGCTCGCGGACAAGGTGGTCAGTCCGGGCGAGGCCGTTGGGGTGCGGCGCGATTCGCGTTGGACGGTGCCGGAACCGGAACTCGCGCTGGTGCTCAACGCCCGCGGCGAAGTGGTCGGCTGCACGATCGGGAACGACATGAGCGCGCGCGACATCGAAGGCGAAAACCTGCTCTATTTGCCGCAGGCGAAAATTTACGAACGCTCCTGCGCGCTTGGCCCGTGGATCTTGCTTGGCGCGGACGAGGCCACGGCGCGGAACTGGTCGATTGGGGTTCGCATCCGTCGCAGCGGCACCGAAGTCTTCGCCGGGCAAACCGACGTGAACCGGATCAAGCGCAGTTTCGCCGAGCTGGCGGCTTGGTTGCGTCGGTCGAACGCGTTCCCAAATGGGGCGGTTTTGCTCACCGGCACGGGCGTGGTGCCGCCGGACGACTTCTCGCTTCAGGCGGGCGACGAGGTGGCAATCGCGGTCTCCGGCATCGGTGAACTCAGGAACCCCGTCGTCGAGGTCTGATCTCAACCCGGCACCGGCAGCGTCGCCGATTCACGCCTTGCCGAGACTCCAACCCGGCCGGTACTGGCGGTGCAGCAGTTCGTTCGCCCGCTCGGAATTCAGGATGCGACCGCTGATAGTGTCGTATTCCAGTGGTCCCATGATGAGCGAAGCGAGGTTCGTCAGTTGCATCAGTTCGGTGAGCGGCCCGCCCAGCTCGAAAGGCGAGAAGGTCTTGCCCCGGCCTTTGCACGCCTCGACCCACTCGGCGTGATGGCTGCCCACGCGCGGGAGACCCTCCGGCGGGCCGCCCTTGAAGTTCTCGAACTTGCTTTCCGGCAAGAGCACGAAATGGGTGTTCCACGGGCAGTCCGAGTAGATCGAGCCTTTGGCGCCCACCAGCAGATCGCCCCAGCCGGCTTGCGGGTAGCCCAGCATCAGGTCCGGCGACGGCCGCTCCTTGGCGCTGATCGACAACTTTACCGGCGGCAGGTCGCCCCGCGCCGGCAAATCGAGGAAAGTCCGCGAGGAGCGAGGATAACCCTCCGCATTCACCTCTGACGGGTGCGACTCGGCGCGGATGATCACCCGCTCGGGCTTCTGGCCTGCGGGGAAATTCCACAACCGCTCCAAGTGGAGCGCGCGGAACATGAGGTTGCCGGTGTGGCAGCCGAAGTCACCGACGATGCCGCTACCGAAAGCCCGCCAGGCGCGCCAACTCGCCGGCAGATAACTTGGGCTGTAAGGACGGAATTCCGCCGGCCCAAGCCACAAGTCCCAATCCAAGATGGGCGGCACTGGCGGGGTGTCATTGGGGCGTTCGAGCGGTCCGTTGCCGCCATCGAACCAGACGTGCGCCTCGCGGATTTCGCCCAGCACCCCGCCCCAGG
>JAKCAB010000451.1 GCA_021839785.1 bacterium
GATCACGGCCACGGGCGAACTGGCCGGAGACTGACTTTGGTGCAGACCTTTTCGGAGCCCAGCCAAGGCACCAACCACTTGCGACGTGTCACCCCCTCCAGTTGCGAAGGTTGGGCTAGCCACTGTGGCGAGCGTGACCAGGGCCGGGCGTTTGCGTGGCGCGTAACACGGCCGACCGCCGAGGTTGCCCAAGGCTGCCTTCAGTTCCGATGCTTCTGGTGGCAAGCGGCGCACGCCTGGCCCATCGCTTTGAAGGTCCGCTCGGCCACTTCGCGACGCGCGGGTGTGGTTTCCGTGCTCAACTCGGTCAGTCGGCGGTGCAGTTCGTCGGCGTTCGCCTCCGCTCCCGCCAGCTCCGCCAGGAATGAGGCGCCCCGTTTGCGGGCGGTCTCCAGTCGTTGCGCTTCGCGAAAGGATTCCCAAAGCAGGAGCGATTCGTGGGCCGGCGACAGGTCGGGCTGGTTCGCCGGCGTGCGAAAGCCCGCCTGCCGGATCGCCTTGAGCGCATCGAGTTGTTGGTCGATCTGCACCATCGCCTCGACCAGGCCCGGGAGTTTGGCGTGCGCCGGAAAATTGGTGGCGACGTTGGCCAGTTCTTGCCCACTGGGCGGGTGAAACTCGCGCACGACTTTGAACAAGCCCGCGTAGTTTGTGTCCGTGCCGGCCAACTCCAACCAGGCGTGTGCCCGCTCGGCGGTCCAGCCTTCCAGTCCTTCGCACACGATGGCGGCTGCGGTTGGTCCGCGATGTTGCCCGTGGTGGCAGTGAATGAAAACCGCGCCCGGAAACACCTGCGCCGCCTTGACGAGCCGCTCGGCGTTGGTGCCCAGTACACCGTCGTAGCCGAACGGGATGTGCCCGTAGCGCAGGCCAAAACGCGCGGCGGTCTCCACGTCCGGGCGGGTGCCATCGACGCTGATGATGGTTTTGACGCCACGTTTCTTTAGCGTGGCGAAGCCGGCATCGCCAGACGGCTGGCTCCCAGAGTAGATGCGGCCGGTGAGCTGGAAGAAGTTGTTGATGCCTGCCGCCGCCAACCGGTGCGGCGTTTTGGGCAAGGCGGAATCACCTGTCGAGGCGACGTCGGCTCCCGCCACCGCGTCTTTTCTGCCCAGCACCAGCAAAATGGCCAAGCCGAGCGCGCCGATCCATCTCGCTTTTCCCTTTGAGCGTGTGTCCATCGCGGCAGAGTAGGCGTGAATTCACGGTGCGCCAAAGTTGCGGCTTCGGCCTGCCCGGAGTAGCCAAATTAGTGTCGCAATTGCGACAAAATGTGTGCCACCGCTTCGATCTGCGCGCGCGAAGGTCTCGCCCAGGCTCACCTCAAGGATCCGCATCCGCCTGTTCCAAGACCGTGAGGATGCGGCTGAACGCCTCGTGGATGTCGCCGTAATCGCGCAGGTCCACGGTGAACCGGCCGTCCCGGTTTGGCCGCGAGCGCACACTGCCGTCCGCGTACAGAACGTCCACGAATTTGAGCCGGTGGTGGGTGCGGGGCTTGACGTTGAAGGCTGCGAGATCGGCTGGACTCAGAAACTGCGTGTCCATGGCCAGCGCACGGATGGGCAGGTCGTTGCGGTTCTCGCCCAGGTTGTCGAGTTGCAGGTGAGTTGGCGCATTGGTGCTGGCGGGGTTGTCGAACAAATCGGTGTTGCCGGCGTGCCGGTAGTAGTAGCTGCCTTGGGCTTGGTTTTTGCCCACCTTGGCGAGTTCGACATCGGCGTCGAGTGGCTGATCACGGCCGGGGCAGAAAAGAACTTTCGGTTGCCCGGCCAGGTGCTGCGCGAGCAACAGCCCCAAGCCCACGGGCGCGCCGGTCTGGAGCGAGAGCAGGCTGGTGGGGGCGCCGGTGGACGGATAAAAGCTCGCCGGGCTCGTGAACGGCGGCGCCTTTGGCCCGTAAGGAATCAGGCCGCTGTTGTCATCGGAATAACTGCGGAGCGCCAGGCCGATCTGGCGCAGGTTCGAGATGCATACGGCCTTCTGCCCTGCCTGTTTTGCCGCCGCCAGCGCGGGCAGCAGCAGCGCCGCGAGGAGCGCGAGAATGGCGATAACCACCAGGAGTTCGACGAGCGTGAACCCCCGGCGCAATGACGTCGGAAAAGACATTGCCTCGCCCAGTCTAGGGCAGTTGGCGCGCAGTGTAAAACCGCCCGGCGGCAAGCGCGTTTGTATCGGTGACCAAAGCGTTGCCGGTCGCGTTCGTCACCGTCGTCAAGCGCGTCCATTCGGTCACGGGCGCAGCGGGGTCGCTCGTGGTCAGAATGTCGAAGGCGAGGCCCGGCTCGCTTTGCAGCGTGAATTGAAACTGGCCGCCGGCAACCGCCGGGCCAGACAAAGTCGGCGGGCTGGACGCGGCTAACCGGACGTTGTCCAAATCCCAGAAACCACCCTGCATCGCGGCACCGACCGTGGAGAGGAACCGGACGCCGATGTGTTGACCCGCCCAGGCGTCACCGGCTTGCACGGTGGGCACCGCCACCGCGAAATCGACGAAGTGGTTCCGGTTCGGGAACACAGCGGCGGAGTTGGTGACGGTGGTTGAGGCCACGATCGCGGGATCGCCGTCCGCATCGCGGTAGTAAAGGCCGAGCTTAAGCGGGACGCCTTCGAGCATATTGCCCCCCGTACCGATCACCCCAACGGTGAGCCGGTAGGACTTGCCCACTTCAAAGCGCGCGTCGAAGGCGTGCGAAGGCGACGGGTCGTTCCAGTCCACGGAATCGTAGTCCTGGAACAGCGCGACTTCCGGAACCGCGAAGAGCCAGATCGCCTGGGCACCGTCGCAGTTCTCGATGTGGTCGGCGCTCCCGGCGGGGGTGTTCTTGAAGAGACCCGCGAGTTGATCCCAGAAAAAGCCCCCGCCCTCGTCATACCAAGCCGGCTTGGGCGCCTTCTGCCACGCGTCGATCTGGGTGCTGACAAACGGCGTCACTGGGCTTTCGAACGACGCGTTGGGCACGCTGAGTGTCCCGGCCAGAAGCGCCCCACTCGGCACCGTCACCGCCACGATCCCGGCGGCCAGGGCCACGAAATGCCGGCTCATGCGGCGGACGGTGGGACGTTACGCCGACTGGCGCGAGCGGGCGCGCGCCAACCACAAGCCGCCAAAGCCGAGCGCGAGCAAACTCAGCGAACCGGGTTCAGGCACCGCTTGGACCCGCACGTTGTCCACGTCCCAGTAGGTGCCGCCCAGGCTGGTCGGGGCGATTTGCACGCCGATGTTTTGGCCTGCCCAAGGATCGCCAGCTTGCACGGCAGGCAGGCTCACCTGGTAGTCGTGCAGTTGGGTGATGGTGGGAAAGTTCGCCAGCGAATATGTGACGTCGGTGCTGGCGATCGTTACCGGGTTGTTGCCGGCGTCGCGGTAATAAAAACTCAATTGCAGGCTGGCGCCGTCGGTCATTCCGCTGCCGCCGAGGACGCCGACGGTAAGATTGTAGGCCATGCCCAACTGGAATTTCGCGTCGAACAAGTGGAGCGGCGAAGGATGGTTCCAGTCCGTCGAGCTGTAGTCTTGAAACAAGCCCGCGCCCGGAACGGCAAACAGGTAGGCGGCCTGGCTGCCGTCGAGGTTGTCGATGTGGTTGGGTTCGCCGGGAGCGGTGTTCGGGAAGACCCCCGTCAGTTGATCCCATGTCACGCCCCCGAAGACATCGGGATCGTACCAACCCGGCTGGGGGGTCTCCTGCCAGGAATCGATGCTGGTGTTGACCGGAAAGCCGGGCGGAGGCGTCGGCGATTCGAACGAGCCGTTCGGGACGGCGATCGTCTCAGCTTGGAGCACGCCCTGGCCCGCCGCCCAGGCGAGCAAGGCGGTTGCGCACGCCGACACGCAGATGCACCGCCGGACGCTTGCCGCTGCCTGGCTCACACCCCGGGCCACACTTGGGATCTTCTCGCCGGCGGCAGCAAAACCGACCGGCGCCGCCGGGTCCCTGAGTTGAATGGTCATGCTCATTAAATGAATGCGCGATGTTTCATGTAGCATGGGCCGGTGCAAGCGTTTTTTCTGTGCCAGGAAAGAATGAGTGAAAACCCGCCCTTTCAACCAACAACACGGCGCTCGCCCGCGGAGATTCCGCCAGTAACCAATCGAGAAAAACCGAGGCGTTCGGGCGTGGTACCCCACGGCTCGAAGGCGCGCCAGCCACCGATCCGCAAGGCTTTGAGAGTCGCCCGGCCCGTCGCGGCACGATGGCTGGCTTATTGCGATTCCGGCTTGCCCGGCAATTGGCCCGCGCGGTAAGCGTCCAGATAACGATTCAGCAGGGTGGCGGGCGCCGCCTTGAGCCTGGCCTTCTTGCTCATCTTCTCCATCCACCGGCGCCAGTCCGGCTCGGCGTAGTTGGTCGGCTCGTAGAACCGATGGCATTTGGCGCATTTGGCCACGTAGATTTTACGGGCCGCGGCACGGTCTTTGACCGTCAACTGGTCGGCCAGGGCGGCAGCCCACGTGCCCGCCAGCGCCAGCAAGAGCAACATGAACACCGTGCGCATGAGCGGGCTAGAGGTCGAATCCAAGCAGCAGGCGCACGTTGAGTTTTTCATGGTCGTTGAGTTCGAGCTGACTGTTGCCGTCCTGGCTGGCGCTGTTGTTCCAGCCATAAATCTGCGGCAGCACCGAGAGCGCCGCCCACCAGCGTTCCTGGCGGAAACTCAGTGCGGGGCCGAGGAACAGCGCGGAATTTTCCCAGGCTTCGTAGTCGGGCAGGATGTTCTCGTTCCGGAACTCGAGGCCGAGCGACCAGTGTTTGCCGAGGTCGCGAGCCAGGCCCAGGCTGGCGCCCACTTCGCCTTCCACCTTTTCGAGCTGGTCCTCCCATTCCGTCTCATGCTCGAGGTTGAACGCCCATTTCCACGGACCGTGACGCTGGCCGAGGATGACCTTCTGTTCCAGCGCCGCCTCCTCGCCCGAGTACCGGCCTTCGAGGTAAAGCGTGAGGCCGACCTTCGACGTGGCCGGATTCAGCACGTTGAAGCGGTTCTCCAGCGAGACGCCTTGCCACGAGAACTCCGACTGGCTCGCGTCCGTCGCGGGGTCGCGGTAACTCACGGAAGTCTCATTGAGGTAAAGCGCCGCCGTGTAACGGTCGCTCACGCCATATTCGATCTCCTGGCGGAGGTCCCAGCGATTGTACTTGTCCTGACCCACCTCGCGGCTGCGCTGCGACCGCAGCGTCACCCAGTTCTCAATCTCCAGTGCGCCTTGCGGCAAGGTTTCCGGTTCGTAAGTGTAGGTGAACCGACGTTCGTCGGCGTGTGCGCTCAGCGCACCCAGACTGCCTGCCAGCAAACCAACCAGAAACGGTTTCGTTAAGTTCATGCGCGGCACGATAAACAGCCGCCGCGGGGGCTGCTCCCGGCGCGTTGCTTTTCTTTGTCGGCAGATTGCGCTCCGCCGCGGACGCCCCCACTGACTGCGGGTCGCCCGTCCGGGTTGCCCGCGTCGCAGGGGTGATCGCGCCTGAGCGGGCCGACCGGGCCGGGTTCCTTGCGTGCTCGTCGGCGGCGTGGCACTTAATCAGACGAGATGTCGCGACCGCATCGGGCCAGTTCTGCGAAAATGCCAGCCTCCGCTGCCGCCCCGTTCACCGAGGTGCCGGCGTGGGCCGCCGTCGGCGCGGGCTGGCGTCCCCTTTTCGGCAATTGCCGCGCGCTCGGCTTCAGCTTCGAGTGGCATGATTTCACGGCCGCGGAAGAACTGGACTGGTCCCGGAGTTTTCATCCCCAGAGCGTGGAATTGTGTCTGAACCTGGCCGGCCAGGCCACGGTCGCGGATGAGCGGCAGGCGGTGGAACTGCGGCCCCGCACGAGCGTGTTCTATTTCCAGGGTGAGCCGCCGTTGCGGGCGCGGCGCCGCGCGGGCGAACGGCACTGCTTTGTGACGGTGGAATTCGCCGCGGAGTTTCTGAAGCAGCACTTGCAGGCGGAGGCCCGACATCTGCACCCGGCCGTGCGCGCGGTGGTGGAGCGCTCGGCGCGTGGCTCCATCGTCACCGCGCCCGAACCCATCCGCAGCGGCTTGTTGCAGTTGGTCGAGAGCCTGCGGCGTTGTCCGGTGTTCAAACCCGCGCAGGAAACCTGGTTTCGCTGCAAGGCGCTCGAACTGGCGGCGCAGGTCTTCTTCCGCCCGCCGGAAGGCGAACTGTTTTGCACCCGCCAGCAACGCGCCGCCTGCGAACGCGCCGCCCGCGTCCGCAGCGTGTTGTGCGAGCGGCTGAGCGATCCGCCGTCGCTCGAGGAACTGGGGCGCCTGGTGGGGTGCAGCCCATTCCACTTAAGCCGGCAGTTCTCGGAAACCACCGGCCTGACCATCCAACAGTTTCTTCGCCAGGCACGCCTGGAACGCGCGGCCGAATTGCTGCGCTCCGGACGCTGCAACGTGACCGAAGCCGCGCTGGAAGTGGGCTACAACAGCCTCAGCCACTTCACGGTCGCCTTCCGCGAAACGTTCGGTTGCTGCCCGGGGCTGTATCCGGTCAAGGGTTACGCACAACCTGGCCGCTCGCCGTTGGCCGCCGGCGCGCCAACCTCCGCAGAGGAATCGTCGTTCGTGGCCACCGCGCCGCGCGAGGAACCGCCTTTGCCGATCTGACCTCGCCGCCGTGAGGATCCGGCCGTGGCCGTGCGCTCGCGGCCCGACGAGTTTTTTCCTGATTTCGCGGTGGCGGCTGCCATTCTGCCGACGTGACACGCGTGCGGTTCTTCCTGCTCCCGGTGGCGGTCTGGTGGCTCCAGTTGGCAGGCGGCTCCTGCGCCGCGGCGGACTGGGTGCGCGCCGGCCTGAACACCAACCGGCCGATCTGGGGTCTGCGCG
>JAKCAB010000460.1 GCA_021839785.1 bacterium
TTGGGATTCTGGCGGCATTGCTCTTGCCTGCCTTGTCGCGGGCGAAGGACTCGGCCAAGAGTCTGCAGTGCCTGAACAACCAGCGGCAGCTTGTCCTGGACCACCGCCTGGCGCTGGATGAGGCCGTCAGGGAACAACTGGACGATCTCGAAGTGATCCGCTGGTTTGTGAGGGAGATTGGAAGCGGGCCAACTTGGATCTGTCCCCGCGCGCCCGTAAAACCCGGGCTCGATCCGGGGTATCCGATTGAGGGCAGAGCGGATGAAGCCTGGCACCAATGGCTGTTCAAAAGCACGAGCCTGCACTTCGATGCCCTGCTGGTGCCGGGGGAGCCAACGGGCCAACGCGCGGGGAGTTATGCCTTCAACGGCTGGCTGCGACTCCCGTCCGCGCGCATCTTCGAGTTTTCAAAGGGAGACCAAAGGCGCTTCTTCACGACCGCCGGCTCCGTGGCAGCTCCCGGCTTGACCCCCGTGACGGCGGACAGCGTGTGGGCCTTTACGTATCCCCGGGCGGACCATCTGCCCGCGACCGATTTGTGGGAAGGCACACTGGCGAATGATCCGGGGCCGCAGATTGGCATGCAGTACCTCACCATCCCGCGCCACGGCCGGCGCCCGTTTTCGGTTCCCCGCACTTGGCCGGCTGGCCAAAGGTTGCCCGGCGCGATCAACGTCGCCTTCTTCGACGGCCACGTGACGTTGGTGCCCTTGGAGCGATTGTGGCAGCTCTGCTGGCACAAGGACTATGAGCCGCCGGCGAAGCGGCCGGGGTTGAAATGATACGACAACCGCCCGATTGGGGCGCGTTCCTTGAGCGCCTCAGCTTCCCTCGGCGCGAGACCGGTTGTACGATTGCCGCGTGAACCGTATCCGCCTGCTGTCCGAACAGGTCGCCAACCAGATCGCCGCCGGCGAGGTGGTCGAGCGGCCGGCCAGCGTGGTGAAGGAGTTGGTCGAAAACGCGCTCGACGCCCAGGCCACGCGCATCACGGTGGACGTGCAGGCCGGCGGGCGCAGCCTCATGCGCGTGACCGACGACGGCCTGGGCATGAGCCGCGACGACGCGCTGCTCTGCCTCGAACGCCACGCGACCAGCAAGATTCAGCGCGCGGAGGACCTCGCCGCCATCGCGACGATGGGCTTTCGCGGCGAGGCCTTGCCCAGCATCGCCAGCGTGAGCCGGTTCACCCTCACCACACGCGAGCGCGACGGCGAGGCGGTCGAGGCCACGCAGGTGAACATCGCCGGCGGCAAAATGCTGGACGTGCGCGCGGCGAGCGGTCCCACCGGCACGTCGGTTGAGGTGCGGCAACTGTTTTTCAACCTGCCGGCGCGGCGGAAATTCCTGCGCAGCGAGGAAACGGAGCGGACGCACATCCAGCATTACCTGTTGCTCGCGGCGCTGGCCTTTCCCGAGGTCGGCTTCACGTTCACGCACGATGGCCGGCTGGTGTGGCAACTGCCACCGCTGCCGCGTGGACAGGACATGGCGTCGCGATTGGCCGCCTTGCGCGAGCGCTTGCGCGCCTTGTACGGCGCGGAGTTGAACCTGCTGCCGGTGGATTTCACCGGTGGACTCGCGTCGTTGCGGGAAGTCGAGGACGAGGAACCGATGGAGTTCAACGAGCGGCCGGGATCCCAGACTCCAGATGCCGGATACCGGATACCAGACTCCGGTGCTGGACCAACGCCAGGCGGCATCCGGCATCCGGCACCCGGCATCCGCATTTGGGGCTTCATCGGCGCGCCCGGCGTGTCGCGCTCGACGCGCGAAGACCAGCACGTGTTCGTGAATCGCCGGCCGGTGGAGAATCGCGGGCTGAACTTCGCGTTGCTCGAAGGGTACCACACCGCGCTCATGAAAGGCCGCTACCCGGTGTGCTGCCTCTTCCTGGAGATCGATCCGGCACAGGTGGACGTGAACATCCACCCGGCGAAACGCGAGGTGAAGTTCCACGCCGAGCGTCAGGTGCGGTCGCTGGTCACGCAAGCGGTGCGGCGGGCGCTGCTGCGGTTTCACGCGGCGGGAGCGGAACTTGGAAGTCAGAAGCCAGAAGGCGGAAGTCGGAACGCGGAAGGCACAGACCGGGTGCCGCAGGCTGGGTCGAGCGCAAAACCGACAGCAGCGGAGCCGGGCGGTTCGAGTCACCGCCACCTGGACTTTGGCGACGTCGCGCCGGGCTTTCCGAAGTCCGCAACGCTTCCGCCCGGCGAAACGCCAACGCTCCGCCCGGCCGTTCCGCCCGCCGCTGTGCCGGTCCCACCGCGGACGTTGCCGCCAACGGAACTCCACCCGGCCCCGCCATCGTCGCCACCCGCGAGCGACCGGCCGCCGGCCGCCGGCATCCAGCATCCGGCATCTAGTATCCGGCATCTGGCATCCGACCTCCGGCCTCCGGCCTCCGGGCCGACGCCCTTGCTGCGCGTGCCGTTGCGGTTGGTGGGCGTCGTCGGCCGGCTGTATGTCGTCTTGGAAAGCGACCGCGGGTTGGTCTTGCTCGACCAGCACGCGGCGCACGAGCGGATTTTGTTCGAGCGAATGCTGGCCCAGCTCGAACGCGGCAACGCGCCGAGCCAGCGCCTGCTGTTGCCTGAGACGGTCGAGCTTTCCACGCGCGATGCACACTTTTTACGGGAACTGCTGCCGACGCTGGCGCGGCTCGGCGTGAGCTTGAGCGAGTTCGGCGAGCGCACGTTTCTGCTGGATGGCGTCCCGCCGTTTGTCCGCAGCGCGAACGCCCGGCAGTTCGTGATCGAGTTGGTGGACGAACTCAAAGCGGCGGGCCAGGAGGTCAACGCGCTCCGGCTGGGCGAACAGGTGGTGGCGAAGACGGTCTGTCGGCATGCGGTCAAGGCGAACGATCCGCTCGCCGGGCCGGAGCTTCAGAATCTTGTCGAGGATCTGCGCCGGTGCGCAATGCCGTACACGTGCCCGCACGGCCGGCCGACGTTGATCGAGATGAACTACCGCGAGTTGGAGAAGAAATTCGGCCGCGCGCAATAAAGACAGGCCGCGGCGCATGGCGGTTGAGGAACCGCGGCTCGGGCTTGAGCGCCTGCGCCGCCAGCCACCGGCTTCGAGATATTGGCTGCAATGGCCTGCATTCGGGTTAGGATGGCGCCCGCCGCTGGCTGGGCGGCCTTTATGGACAAACTGTTGCTCATCGACGACGAGACGGACATGCACTACTCGTTTCGTCGCATCTTCGATTCCCCCGAAATCGAGCTGAGCACCGCCGCCAGCGGCGAGGAAGGATTGCGTTTGATCCCGAAGCTCAAGCCCGATCTCGTCATCATGGACATCCGGATGGGCGGCTTGAACGGCTTGGAAACGCTGCGCCGCATCCGGCTCATGGATGCCCGCCTGCCGGTCATCATGATGACCGCGTTTGGCACCACGCAAACGGCCATCGAGGCGATGAAGCTCGGCGCGTACGATTACCTGCTCAAGCCGTTCGACGTGCCCAAGCTCAAGCGGATCGTCTTCGACGCGCTGAAGGCGTCGCGCGCGATGCGGCAGGTGGTGTCGTACCAACCGCTGCTCGAGCGCGAGGACTACGAGCTGGGCATCGTCGGCCGCAGCCCGGCGATGCAGGACGTTTTCAAGCTGATCGGCCAGCTCGCCGCGTCGGATGCCACGGCGTTGATCACCGGCGAAAGCGGCACCGGCAAGGAACTGGTGGCCCGCGCGATTTACCAGCATGGGCGTCGCAACCAGCAGGCATTCCTCGCCATCAACTGCGCGGCCATCCCGGAGCAGCTCCTGGAAAGCGAATTGTTCGGCCACGAAAAAGGCGCCTTCACCGGCGCCGCCAGCCAGCGCATCGGCCGCTTCGAGCAATGCCACAAAGGCACGTTGTTCCTCGACGAAATCGGCGACATGAGCCTGGCCACGCAGACCAAAATTCTGCGCGTGCTCCAGTCGGGCACCTTCGAGCGCGTGGGTGGCAACGAGACCATCAAGGCGGACGTGCGGGTCATCGCCGCTACGAACCAGGATCTGGAGAAGGCCGTGGCCGAGCGGCGGTTTCGCGAGGATCTGTTCTATCGCCTGAACGTCGTCCGGCTGCGCCTGCCGCCGTTGCGCGAACGGCCGGGCGACATTCGTCTGCTCGTGAATTATTTCCTGGGCAAGCAGGCCCAGGAACAGAAAGGCCGGCCCAAGTCGCTCTCCGCGGACGCGCTGAGCGTCTTGGAGAACTACCGCTGGCCGGGCAACGTGCGCGAACTCGAGAACGCCATCGAACACGCTACCGTGGTGGCCAAAGGCGACGCCATCCTGCCCGCCGACCTGCCGGCCGAGGTGGTGTCTGGCGGCCAGGCGCGACCCGTCGTGGCGCCCGCTCCAGTGCCGACCAACACCCAGCCCGCGCCGAAGGACGCGACCGCGAATGGTGTGGCCACGACGACTGGCGTGCCGGCAAACGTCGCTGAGTTGGTGGCCCAATTGTTTCGTTGGGCGCGGCAGGATCCGCGGTTCAAAGTGCTGGACGCCGTCGAACGCGAGCTGGTCATCAACGCTCTTCGCGAGACGCGGAATAATCAGGTGCAGGCGGCCAGGCTGCTGGGCATCACCCGCGCCACGCTGCGCAAGCGCATCGAACGTTTCGGCATCAAGGCAGAGTTGCAGGTGGGCTGAGGCGCGTCCGTTGGCGGATTCGCGCGGGCTTGGCCGGCAAGCCGCCCCCGAAGCGCGGCCGCTTGGTGGTTGAATTCAGCGCCCGGCATGACACTCTTATCCGCCATGTTGACCATGCACCAACACCCCAAACGACAGATTGAACTGCGTCCCTGGCTGGCGGCTGTTTGCCTGGCAGCCGGCACCGCCTTCGCCGATGACTGGCCGCAATGGCGCGGGCCGCATCGCGATGGCAAGTCCGCCGAAACCGGTCTGCTCAAGGAATGGCCTGCGAGCGGACCGGCGCTGGCCTGGAAAGCGACCGGTCTGGGCGCCGGTTTCACCACCGTGGCGGTGGTGAAAGGCGTCCTCTACACCGCGGGCGACAAAGGCGACGACAGCTTCGTCCTGGCTTTCAGCGAAAAGGACGGCAAACCGCTTTGGTCAGCGAAACTGGGCCGGGCCGGCGCGCCGGGTTGGGGCGGTTTCGCCGGTGTGCGTGCCACGCCCACCGTGGATGGTGACCTGCTTTTCGCGATCGGCCAGTTCGGCGACATCGCGGCCTTCGAGACCGCCACCGGCAAGGAGGTTTGGCGCAAATACTTCACCACCGATTTCGGCGGCAAGCGCCCGGAATGGGGCTTCAGCGAGTCGGCGCTCGTGGACGGCGACCAGGTGGTCTGCACACCCGGCGGGCCCAAAGGTGCCATCGTGGCTCTGAACAAGCAGACCGGCGCCCTGCTGTGGCAGACGAAGGATTTCACCGACGAAGCCCAGTATTCTTCGCTGGTGCCGGCGACCCTCGCCGGTGCGCCGCAGTACGTTCAGCTCACGATGGAAAGCGTGGTAGGCGTGTCGCCCAAGGGAGACGTTTTGTGGCGGGCGGCGCGTAAAGGCTCCACGGCGGTGATTCCTACTCCGGTGATTCAGGACGACCTGGTCTATGTCACCTCCGGCTACAACGCGGGCTGTAACCTTTTCAAGGTGACGAAGAGCGGCGACACCTTCAGCGCGACGCAGGTTTACAAGAATCGGGTGGTGGCCGATCACCACGGCGGCGTCATCCTGGTGGGCGACTACATTTACGGCCACGACGACCGGCGCGGCTGGACCTGTCAGAACTTCAAGACCGGCGAGGCGGTCTGGCAGAACGAGGATCAGATGGGCAAGGGCAGTTGCGTCTATGCCGACGGCCACTTGGTCTTGCGCGAAGAAAAGGAAAAGGGCAGCCGCATCGCTTTGATCGAGGCGTCGCCCGCGGGCTGCCAGGAACACGGGCGCTTCGAGCAACCGGACCAGAGTGGCAAACAAGCCTGGACGCACCCGGTCATTGCCAACGGCAAGTTGTACGTCCGCGACCAGGACGTGCTGCTTTGCTACGACGTGAAGGCGAAGTAACCCACCGCGCCCGCGTTTCCGGAGCGGAAACATCAGCACCCCGCCTGCGTGCAGATTTACGACCATCCGACGTTTCAGATGGCCTGCCAGCAGTTCGACCTGGTGGCCGATCTGCTCGAAATCCCCGAGTGCGACCGCGACCGGCTGAAGTTCCCCAAGCGTTCGATGGTCGTCGCGCTGCCCATCGAGCGTGACGACGGCTGCACCGAAGTCTTCGCGGGTTACCGCGTCCAGCACCATCTCACCCTCGGCCCCACCAAAGGCGGCCTGCGTTACCACCCGGACGTCACGCTCGGCGAGGTGGCCGCGCTGGCGATGTGGATGAGTTGGAAATGCGCCCTCACCGGCCTGCCATACGGCGGCGCGAAAGGCGGCATTGCCTGCGATCCGCGGACGATGTCCGCCGGCGAACTCGAGCGGCTGACCCGGCGGTTCACGCAGGAGATGATCCCGTTCATCGGCCCGCAGGTGGATGTCATGGCCCCAGACATGGGCACGAACGAGCAGGTCATGGCGTGGATGATGGACACGTACTCGATGCACGTGGGCCATACCGTGCCCGGCATCGTGACCGGCAAACCGGTGAGCCTGGGCGGGAGCGTGGGACGCCGGGAGGCCACCGGTCGCGGCGTGGCGTACTTGATCAATCGCGCGATGGACACGCTCCAGCTCGACGCCGCCAAGGCCACGGCCGTGGTTCAAGGTTTCGGCAATGTTGGTTCCGTGACCGCCTACTCGCTGGCCAAGTACGGCGTGAAAATCGTCGTTGTCAGCGATGTGGCTGGCGGGCTCTACAACCCCG
>JAKCAB010000098.1 GCA_021839785.1 bacterium
TCTTGCCGTAAGTCTTTTTGATCGTCTTCTTGATCTGCTCGATCGCTTCTTCGCGCGGCAGCACGCCGGACAAGGCGAAGAAGCAGGTCTGCATGATCGTGTTGATGCGCGCGCCCATGCCTGTGTCATGGGCCACCTTGATGGCGTCGATCACGAAGAACCGGGCCTTCTTTTTGATGAGGCTGTCCTGCACTGGCCGCGGCAGCTTGGCCCAGACTTCCTCCGGTCCGTACACGGTGTTGAGCAGGAACGTGCCGCCGGTCACCAGCGGCTTGAGCATGTCGTAGCGCTCCAGGAAAATCGGTTGGTGGCAGGCCACGAAGTTGGATTTGCTGACCAGGTAGCTGGACGGGATGTTGTTCGGGCCAAACCGGAGGTGCGACACCGTGACCGCGCCGGCCTTCTTCGAGTCATAGACGAAGTAGCCTTGCGCGTAATTGTCCGTCTCCTCGCCGATGATCTTGATCGAGTTTTTGTTGGCGCCGACGGTGCCGTCCGAGCCTAGGCCGTAGAACAGCGCGCGGACTACGTTTGCGGGTTCGATCGAGAATTCCTCGTCGTACGGCAGGCTGAAGTTGGTCACGTCGTCCTGAATGCCGACGGTGAAATGATTCTTCGGCCGGGCGGTGGCGGCGTTGTCGAACACGCCCTTGATCATCGCCGGGGTGAATTCCTTCGAGGACAAGCCGTACCGGCCGCCGACCACCTTGGGCATCGCCGTGAGCTTGCCCCAACCATTCGCCAGGCCTTCGCTCAGGCCCGCCACCACGTCCAAGTACAGCGGCTCGCCGGTGGCGCCGGGCTCCTTCGTGCGGTCGAGCACGGAGACCCCTTTCGTCGTGGCCGGCAACGTCTCCATGAACCGCTGCACGTCGAACGGCCGGTAAAGCCGGACCTTCAGCACGCCGTACTTGCCGCCTTGCTCGTTCAAGAACCGGACCGTCGCTTCGGCCGTGTCGCCGCCGGAGCCCATGACCACGATCACGTTGGTGGCGTCCGGCGCCCCGACGTACTGGAAGAGCTGGTATTGCCGGCCGCTCAGTTTGGCGAAGGCGTCCATGGCCTTCTGCGTGATGGCCGGGCAGGCCGCGTAGAACGGGTTGCAGCGCTCGCGCGCCTGGAAGAACACGTCGGGATTCTGGGCGGTGCCGCGCAGGACCGGACGCTCGGGGTTCATCGCGCGCGCGCGGTGCGCCAGCACATGGTCTTCGTTGATCATTTGCCGCATGATGTCCTCGGTGACCATCTCGATCTTCGAGACCTCGTGCGATGTGCGGAAACCGTCGAAGAAATGCAGGAACGGCACGCGCGCTTCCAGCGTGGCCGCCTGGGCAATCAGCGCAAAGTCCATGGCTTCCTGCACCGATGCCGAACTCAGCAACGCGAAGCCGGTACCGCGCGCGTGCATCACATCACTGTGATCGCCAAAGATGGACAGCGCGTGGGTGGCGATCGTGCGGGCGGTGACGTGGAAGACCGTGGAGGTGAGCTCGCCCGCGATCTTGAACATGTTCGGGATCTTGAGCAGCAACCCTTGGGACGCGGTGAAGGTGCAGGTCAGGGCGCCGGTTTGCAGCGCGCCGTGCACCGCCCCCGCGGCCCCCGCCTCACTTTGCAGCTCGACCACCGAAGGCACGGTGCCCCAGAGGTTCTTGATGCCTTCGGACGCCCACTGGTCGCACCACTCGCCCAGGTTCGAAGAGGGGGTGATCGGATAGATGCCCATCACCTCGTTGCAGCGATACGCCACATAGGCGACGGCCTCGTTGCCATCAATGGTTGCAAAGACTTTCATGGTCCAATTCGATTTCGAACGTTAAGCCTTGCCGACGCCGGATTGCCGGGCCGCCGGGCAAGGCGGTCAAGAGCGAGCGGGAGCGCCGGATCGGGCTTGAAGCAAGCAGCGGACGCCGCAGCCACTCATCCGGGATTAGAATTCGGCCAAGCCCGCGCCTTCGCTCCACATGCCTTGGCCAGTCCTAGCCCTTTTTTGCGATGAGGTGGGCGCAAGGTGGCCATAAGCGCACAAAGCGACGTTGCCGGAGCGCGCGCGGCTGTGTTAGCCGGGGGCACCCGCGGCTCGCGGGTGGTTGTCGCTGGCCCGGCGACGACACGCCGCCATCGGCCACATTCTCCTTGGCGAAAGTCAGAGGCAGGGTGCGCGGGGGTGTGTTGGGCGTGGCCGCCCAACCTTGCACGCCAGCGGCGTGCGGTCCCCAACGCGAATCTCGACGCCAACGCTTCGCCCGGCGCGCGGCTGTCCTCAACCGCAGCATCAAAGCAACATCCAGCGCTTTGGAACTCTCGGAGTCGCCTTGCCAGCAAACGCGGCTGCGACTGGTGCGGAGCACCCAGTCGCGCGCCAATGGCTTTGCCATGCCGGCTCGCCCGCCAATTCCGGCGTTCGCTGCCGGTTCAGGCGGTAGCCAGAACGGGCTCCGCCTGCGGCCGGTCGGCCAGTTCGACGAGCCAGATTTCGGCCTGCCGGCGCGCGGCGTCCATCTTGGGATAGCGGATTTCGCGGTAGCCAGTCACCGATTCGGGCAGTTGCAGCACCTTGAGAAAAATGCGGTAACGGCTGGCGTCGGTGGCCAGGTCGGTGAAGCGAGGTAGCAAACTGACGTACCAGTCGCGGAACTCGCGTTCCCGCCGATGCCAGTCGGGGAGCACCCGCCGCAGCCAGCGCATGCGCTTCATGAGGTTCAACATCCAATCGCGCGTCTTCATGTCCCAGGCGATCTCGCGCCCCAGCAGGGCGAATTGCGGCCGGTTGAGGTGGCGGTATTCGAGGCGATCGCCCCGCGCCGGATCCACCTGGTAACGCGCCCGGTCGCGCCGGTGCTTTTCCTCGCTGGTCAGCAGGTGGGCGACGTAGATCTCGTCCTTGATCGCCATCACCTTGTGGAGATTCCAAATGACCGCCCGCGTTGCGGCGAGGCCGAGGCCCGGGCGATCGGCGGCGCGCACTTGCTCGACGAGGTCCACGTAACGGCGCGCGTACGCCAGGTTTTCAAATTGGACCAAATCATAGATCCGCCGGGCGAATTCGCGGCGCAGCTCGTCGTCCTCTGGCCAGTCTGCCACCGTCGATTCCACCAGCTCGCGGTATTGCTCGCCGAGCCGGCCGCCGGCACGTTGCGATCGCGCGAGGATGTCCGCCTTGTCCGCCAGCACTTCCGCGTAGGTGTCGGGTTCGCGATAAATGGCCGCCGCGCGCAGCACGGCCGCGCGGTCATGCACGAGACAACGGCCGAGGTTGAACGCCTTGAGGTTGTCGGCCGCCGCCGCCCCCAGGCCGGAGTGGATCGCCCATTCGAGGCTCGCCAGGCTGAGCGGGAGCAAGCCGCGCTGAAAGGCCACGCCCAGCATCACGATGTTCGCGTAAAGCTGGTTGCCAAAAAAGTGTTCCGAGAGCCGTGAAATGTCGTCGCTGAAATACGCGTCCGCGCGCGTGTTGGCGCGGAGCTGAGCTTCGAGTTCGGCCACCGCGAAATCGTCCTTGCCCAGCAAGGTGAGAATGGTCGGCGTCTTGTGGGTGTTGACGATCACCGCCGTGCGTTGGCGGCTGCCGACGCGCTGGTTGGTGGACGGATCGAGCGCGCGCGCCGCTTCGAGCACGTCCACCCCGAACAGCAGGTCGGCTTTGCCGTAAGGTATCAAATTGGACGTGAATGGCCCACCGTGCGGCGTGTAGGTGATCATCGAATAGACGCCGCCGTTCCGAATCGCCAGCCCCTTCTTGTCGCAATACTGGATGCAGTAGCCTTCGCGGTGGCCGGCCAGCACGAGGATCGCGGTGGCGGTGCCGATGCCCATGCCGCCCACGCCGGCCAGGTAGCCGTGCCACGGGCGGTCGAGCTTGCTGGGCGGCGGCGCCGGCAAATGCGCCAGATCGAGCCGCTCGATCGGCGCGGGGGCGGGTTGGCCGCGCGTAACGATCACTTCCTCGAACGAAGGACACGCCTTCACGCGCGGACCGTCGTTGTCCGTGGAGACCAGGAACCGCGTGCAAGCCCCGTCCGCCACGCACCAGGAGAGGTCGATCTCCACCTTCTGGCCGTAAGGCGTCTGGTGGAGCGTGAGGCCGGGGCAGCCGGTGGCCTTGGTGCATTCCAGGCAATTCTCGCAAACCTCGTGGGTGATGTTGATGTACCGCTTGCTGGGCAGGTAGCCCTGCGCCTTCAACGTGCGACGCTCTTCGCGGGCGCGCCGACGATGGAACGTGATGCCGCATTCCTTGTCGGCCACGATCACCTTGACGCCATTTTGGAGGATCGTCTTTTCGAGCAACGCGCGGTAGCTCTCGACCTCGGCCGGGTTCACGCGCACCACGGTCGCGCCGGAACTGGCCTGGTCGGTGAGGCCCGCGATCACGGCGTCGATGTTTTGGGCGAACGTCTTTTCGCCCAGCAATCCTTCCTCCAGCCCGGGCGTCGGCTGGTGCCCGGTCATGGCGGTCGTTTTGTTGTCGAGGATGATGTAGGTGATGTCCTGGCCGTTCTTGAGCGAGTTCGAGATGGCGATCTGCCCGCTGTGGAAGAAGGTCGAGTCGCCCATGAACACGACCTGCTTGTTGCGGATGAACGGATCGATGCCGGCCCCGGTGCCGCCCCCCAGGCCCATGCCCGAGTAGTTGTGCATGAGGTCTTTGGTGGGCTCGAACATCAGCATCGTGTAACAGCCGGTGTCGCCGTGAAACACCAGATCCACCGGCGCCGTGCCGTGAACGCGCTGCATGTAAAGCGGATCGCGGAACTGCTTCTTGATCTCGGTGAGCACGCTGGCCGAATCGCGGTGCGGACAACCGGGACAAAACGTGGGCGTGCGCGGCGCCACCTTGACCTGGATGGCTTCGACTTCGGCGATCAAGTCCAGTTCGCGTTGCACCCGCCGGCGGTCGATCCGCCCCGCCAGTTCCGGCGTGGCCAGGAACAACGGCCCCAGCCGGTCGATGAGTTTGCTCGGGTTCAGCCCGCGCGTCTCGGGGATGCCGATCAACCCGTTCGGGAATTGCTTGCCCCAGACCTCAGCGGGTAACGGCCGCGACTCGTGATCGGCGTTCTGTCGCGCGCGGCTGATGATTTCGATCACCATTTCTTCCAGGAAACCGCGGCGTTCCTCGATCACAAACAGCCGCCGCAGTCCGGCCGCAAACTCCGTCACCAGCGATGGGTCCAGCGGGTAGGTCACGCCGACTTTCAGGATCGGGAAATGGCCATCCAGCCCCATCTCGGCCAGAGCATGGCGGAGGTAGCAATACGCCGCCGCGGACGTCACGAATCCGAGCCGCGCTTCGGCGTTGGTGTCGGTGGTCGGGCGCAACACGCGGTTCGCCCCGTGCCGGCGCGCGCTCGCCCAAAGCCGCTCGTAGCGCTCGTGGATTTGCTGCTCTTTCAGCCAGGTCCGCGGCGGCAGCAGCACATTCCGCTCGAGGTCGATCTTGGCCGTGTCGAGCGTGACCCGGTTTTCCGTGTTGATCGTGGGAAACTGGTTCGGCCACACCTCCACCGAACCGCCGCCGTCGGCTTGGTTCGTCGTCACCAGATACCCGATGTAAAGCTCGCTCTCCCGCGACAACTTGAACGCCAGGTTGATCCAGTCCTTCAACTCCTGCGGGTCGCTCGGCTCCAGCACCGGCATCATCAAGTGCTTGCAGATGTAACGCGAATCGGCCGGCACCTGGGTAGAGTCGCTCCACGGGTCATCGCCCAGCACCACCACCGCGCCGCCTTGCGGGTGGGCGCCGACCAGGTTGCCTAGAGCCAGCGCGTCCGCCGCCACGTGCACGCCCACGCTTTTCTGGACCGTGATCGCGCGCAACCCGTGCATCTGCGAGCCGTTCACCATCGCCGCCGCCAGGGCCTCGTTGTTGGCCATCGTGGCCCGGATGCCTTGCGCGCTAAGCAATTCGGCGATGTCTTGGGCGGTGTCGAAAAAAGCGGCCACCGGCGAGCCCGGATAGCCGGTCCAAAGATGGGTGCCGCCTTCCGTTTCCAAACACCCTTTCACCAGGAGTTCGTTCCCGGTAAAAACTTCAATGCCAGAGGCTTGTGTGAATCGCGGGGCCGCTTTCACTGATGAAAGTTTGTCATTCAACCAGAGCATTGGCAAGCGTTGACTTCCCTGCAAGGGACACTGATGCTGAGCACCAGTAAAACCGGCGCTCGCCGGAACCGTCGGACTGCCATGCCGAAAGTCACCATCCTGCCGGTCGAACTCACTGCCGATGTCGCGGCCGGCGAGAACCTGCTCGACGCGGGCGAGCTCGCCGGGGTGGAAATGGTCGCCGGCTGCTTCAATTGCTCGTGCGGCATGTGCGCGGTCGAAGTGATCCGTGGCGGGGAAAACCTGGCCGCCGCCACGCCGGGCGAAGTCGAGGTGCTGGCCGCCTCGCAGCGCCACCCCGTCCGGTTCCGCCTCGCCTGTGCCACCAAAGTTCTCCGCGGCGAAGTCACGATTCGCCAGCTCGATTGACCGCCGGCCCCGGCAGGCCGGCCCGCCAAGTCTGCGGCCACGCAGCCGCCAATTTGCCGGCCGGCCCGCCGGGCTTCAGCGCGCCGAGGTGAACACACAGAACAGCTCGTCGCCGATTCGGCGCCGGCTTTTCAGCCGAAATCGCGCCGCATCGGCCAACCGTGCCGCGCCCACGCCTTCCGCGATCGTAGGCGCCTCGCGCCCGCCGAACACGAATGGGCAGATCGTCAGGTGCAATTCCTGAACCAACCCCGCGCGGAACAAAGCCTCGTTCAATTCGCCTCCGCCTTCGCACAGCAACCGCCGCACGCCCCAACGCGACCGCAGATGCGCCAGCGCCAC